>JAFCZZ010000038.1 GCA_019314085.1 Deltaproteobacteria bacterium
GTACATACCCCCAGTATCCGCGTTGCTTCTTCCTGATTCAATCGACCCTCTGTCCATCTCATTGGCCGCCTCCCGGTGCCCCATCCTAACCGGACAGATTACGTGCTACAACTCCAGACATATTACGTGCTCCTGACACGGGTTTCCCTCCTGCTTGACATTGTCCGGTTTTGTGTTTATCTTATGGAAAAAAGAGCGGAAAGGAGACCCTATGGGCTCTCAGAACGAGTCGATTATGGAATTTGCGCACAGGTTTGCAGAGGAGATACAGGCGAAGGCGATTTTGCTGTACGGTGAAGTGGCCCCAGACCTCCTTGCGAAGAAGGGCGATAATGCCTCCTTCGACACGATCCTGATAACCAGAGAGAGTGGTACTGGTTCACATAACAAGAAGCTTTTCTACGCTGTTATCAATATTCCCAATGTAAACGTCACGCGCCTGAGCCAGATAAAGGTTGCCATTACAAAGGGTCTTGCCACGGGACTCTTCAAGAAGGGGGATAAACTGGTCTGTCTTACCGGTGTCCCGAAGTTCGGATACATAGACAGTATATTCGTGATCGATGTGGGCAAGGAGTTTGATATCCTCATATCGGAAGAGGTGGCGGACATATTTGAAGATATTCAACCCGAGGTGTTCGAGACGGTATTGAATATTGCGCTGGAACTTGCCTCTCAGGGGAGGGAAGGGCGTCAGGTGGGGACGATCTTTGTCCTCGGTGATCATGAAAAGGTCCTTGAACTCTCCCGGCAGATGATCATCAACCCCTTCATGGGGTATAAGGAGGAGGAACGGAACATTCTCGACCGGAACCTGAAAGACACCATCAAGGAGTTTTCGGCCATAGATGGGGCTTTTGTAGTACGGGGGGCCGGTGTTCTGGTGACGGCCAGGAGTCACCTGGACGCCGCCCTGGAGACCAGGGATTTCCCCCAGGGGCTGGGAAGCAGGCATATAGCCGCGGCGGGGATTACCAGTGTCACCGGTGCGATTGCCATTGTCATCTCGGAATCCACCGGGACCGTGCGGATCTTTAAGAAGGGGCAGTTGTTTGTCGATATTGAAAAAGGGATGGGGTAACCACCATGAGATTTGATAAATTTACACTGAAGCTTCAGGAGGCCTTCCAGGATGCCGAAGGACTGGCAGGCGGGTACGGCCACCAGGGGATCGATGCGGAACATATCCTTCTGGCCCTCATACGGCAGCCGGAGGGGACCGTCTCCGAGATACTGAAAAAGGTCGGCGCTGAACCGGAGAAGCTTGCCGGTGAGATCGGGGGGATCCTGGAGGGGCTTCCAAAGGTCTCCGGAGCGGGCCAGCCTTACCTGACGCCCCGGCTGAACGATATGTTGAATAAGGCCCTGACCGAGGCTGCACAGCTGGGGGATGAGTACGTCAGTGTGGAGCACGTTCTGATCTCGATTGCCGATGACAGGGTCAATCCTGCCGGGAAGGCGCTCGGTCGACGGGGCGTGACCAGGGATGCGATCCTGATGGCCCTGCTGGATATACGGGGAAACCAGAGGATTACCGATCCGAATCCGGAGGACAAGTACCAAGCCCTGAAACGCTTTGCTCGTGACTTCAATGAACTGGCACTGCAGGGAAAATTCGACCCGGTCATCGGAAGGGACGACGAGATACGGAGAATCATGCAGGTCCTCTCCCGGAGGACGAAGAATAACCCGGTCCTGATCGGTGAGCCCGGCGTGGGGAAGACGGCGATTGCAGAGGGTCTGGCCCAGCGCATCATCAATGGCGACGTTCCCGACAGTCTGAAGAGCAAGAGGGTTGTCGGTCTTGATCTGGGCTCGCTGGTGGCCGGGGCCAAGTACCGGGGCGAGTTCGAGGACCGTCTGAAGGCCGTCCTGAAGGAGGTGACCCAGGCCAGCGGGGAGATCATCCTCTTTATTGACGAGCTGCATACCATGGTGGGGGCCGGGGCCGCCGATGGCTCGATGGACGCCTCGAATATGCTCAAACCCGCCCTGGCACGGGGTGAGCTGCACTGTATCGGGGCCACGACCCTGAACGAATACCGGAAATATATCGAAAAGGACGCGGCGCTCGAGAGGCGATTTCAGCCGATCATCGTGGGAGAGCCCACGGTAGAGGACACCATCGCCATCCTCAGGGGGCTGAAGGAACGGTATGAGGTCCATCACGGCGTGAGAATTAAGGACTCTGCGATCATCGCCGCCGCCACTCTCTCGAATCGGTATATAAGCGACCGGTTTCTACCCGACAAGGCAGTTGATCTGATCGATGAATCGGCTTCGCGCCTCCGGATTGAACTGGACAGTCTTCCCTCCGAGATAGACGTGGTGGAGCGGAAGATCATGCAGTTTGAGATTGAGAGAGAATCTTTGAAGAAGGAAGACGACAAAACATCGGAGAAGCGGCTTGACAGTATCGAGAAAGAACTGGAGGTCTTGGAAGAATCCAGGGATGAGATGAAGGAACACTGGTCCGCCGAGAAGGAGGCCATCAAGGAAATCCAGTCGACCAAGGAGAAGATAGAGGAATACAAGACGGCAGAGCAAAATGCCCAGAGGGAGGGTGATCTGGCGAAGGCCGCAGAGATCCGTTACGATACCCTGGTGCGGTTGGACAGGGAGTTGGAGGAGAAGACTGCGGGACTTGAAGACCTTCAGAAGGACAAAAAGACGCTTAAGGAAGAGGTTGACGAGGAGGATGTCGCGCAGGTCGTCGCAACCTGGACCGGTATTCCCGTGACACGGATGATGGAAAGCGATGTGGAGAAGCTGATCCATATGGAGGAACGTCTGAGGCAGCGGGTCGTCGGCCAGGATGAGGTCATCCACACGATCTCCAACGCCCTGAGAAGAGCCCGATCCGGCCTGCAGGATCCCAACCGGCCGATCGGGTCGTTCATATTCATGGGACCGACAGGGGTGGGAAAGACAGAATTGACCAAGGCGCTTGCAGAATTCATGTTCGATAATGAACAGGCGATGATCAGGGTGGACATGTCCGAATTTATGGAGCGGCACTCCGTTTCCCGTTTGATCGGGGCGCCCCCCGGCTATGTGGGATATGATGAGGGGGGATATCTTACCGAAGCCGTCAGGAGAAAACCCTATTCGGTGATCCTCTTCGACGAGATAGAAAAGGCGCATCAGGATGTCTTCAATATTTTCCTCCAGATACTGGATGACGGGAGGCTGACGGACGGACACGGCCGGACGGTCGATTTCAAGAATACGATCATCATCATGACCTCGAACATAGGGAGCCAATGGATGCAGGATCTGTCGCTGGGGGAAGAGGAGAGGCAGAAAAAGACGATGGAGGTGTTGCGGGCGACCTTCAGGCCCGAATTCCTCAATCGGATCGACGATATTATCACCTTCAGGGTGCTGACCATCGAGGATATCCGCGGCATTATCGGTATCCAGATCGGATTGATACAGAAGAGACTCCAGGACAGGAAGATCAACCTCGAACTGACGGACAAGACGAGGGAATATATATCTGAGGAGGGCTACAGCCCCGTTTATGGCGCACGGCCTCTGAAGAGGGCGCTTCAGCGGATCATAGAGGACAATCTGGCCACAAAGATACTGGAGGGGGAGATTGCAGAGGGTGATGACATCGTCGCCGATATGGATGGAAACGGCGAAATAGTCTTTAATAAGAATACCAGGCTGTAGGCCCCAAGACAGGGACCTTCAACATGGGCAGGTTTCATCTGCAAGAGATCCTTGTGCATGAAGCCGAACGGAGAGAGCGTATAGATGAACAATCTGAAAACGTTGATCCTGCCGGGGTCCCTGACCAGTCGATCCGTTGCTCAGCTCTTCAGCACACATCCCCCGGTCGAAAAGAGGGCGAACCAATTGAGAGAGAGGCAACAGGTTTGATGCCGACTCTATCTGGTGCTGTACCGGCATGGAGCAAGACAGGAGGGGTGGGGTTGCAGGGTTCAGCCTTCTGACTCGTTATCTGTCCCTGATGATGACTCCATCCGTAGACATTCTCGGATGTTTGTGTTAGGTGTTATTCCCGATCGGCGAGATCAACAGTACCACTGTGGAGGAAATCATGGCTGAGAATAACGGCGAAAAGGGATTTGTCATAAAGGACAAAAGGATGTTTGATGAAGATGGTAAGTCGCGTGAGGATGCGGCAGGGGAGGCAGCGGATACAAAGCCAGACCGGCAGCCCGAGCAGAAGTCTGAAGAGGCGGCTCAGGAGACCAAAAAGGAAGATACCGAGCAGGGGAAAGAAGAACACTATCAGGTGCCCGAGATGAATTTTCATAATTTCATACTCTCCCTGTATACGTCGGTGATCTTCAGTCTGGGGGAACTGGCCGATCCCGTGTCGGGTGAAAAGAAGAAGGACCTCCAGGCGGCGAAGCAGACGATCGATATCCTGGGGATGCTGAAGGAAAAGACAGAGGGGAATCTCGACACCAGCGAGAAGGAACTACTCGACGGCATCCTGTCCGAATCACGGATGGGGTATGTGAGAGAATCGGAAAAGTCATGATCGTCAGGCAGTCTCCGGCGAAGGTGAATCTCTTTCTCAGGGTTCTGGGAAAGAGGGCCGACGGGTATCACGATATCCTCAGTCTCATGCAGAGGATAAGTCTCTGCGATGAGATGAGCTTCGCCCTGAGGGGCGACGGGATTGTGGTGAGATGTCCCGGGAGCTCGCTTCCTGAGGACAGGGGCAATATTGTCTACCGGGCGGCTGAAGGTATGCTTGCCGATGTGCCCGGACACACGGGTGTGGAGATCGTGATCCACAAGAAGATCCCTGTAGCAGCGGGACTGGGAGGTGGAAGCTCAAATGCCGCAACCACCCTCGTCACGCTGAACGAAATGATGGGGACACCCTGCAGCACAGAGGAACTGATGGAAATGGGGGCGCGGCTGGGGGCCGATGTCCCCTTTTTTATTTTTGGGAGGACCGCCCTGGCTTCCGGCATAGGCGACCGTCTCGAACCGGTCGAAGATATCCCCCGCCTCTGGTTTGTATTGGTCAATCCCGGGTTTGAGGTTTCCACCGGTGATATCTATGAAAGGTTGAGATTGGGATTGACAAAAGAACCAATAAAATATAGGATGCCCCGATTTCTAACGATGTCTCATATTGCACAAGGACTTTATAACGATTTGGAAAAGGTGTCCCTGCATTTGTACCCTGTATTGTCGGAGATCAAGGAACTTCTGATGGTGCATGGGGCTGTGGGTTCTTTGATGTCGGGGAGTGGTCCCACGGTTTTCGGTATTTTCGGGCATGAGAATGATGCGAAGAAGGCCGAGAGACGATTACAGAAAATTCGAGCCGGATCAGTCTTCGTGGCATATTCGATATAGTGGGGCGTCGTCAAGCGGTAAGACACAGGACTTTGATTCCTGCATCCGGAGGTTCGAATCCTCCCGCCCCAACCAGTTTGTAAGAAAGAGGAGCTTCAATGTTAGAGAGAATGAGGATTTTCTCCGGTAATTCCAGCCGGGTTCTTGCGGCTGATATCTGTAAGAAACTGGGGATATCTCTAGGCAGGGCCACCGTTTCCACCTTCAGCGACGGTGAAACAAGTGTTGAGATCGACGAGAATGTAAGGGGTATGGATGTATTTATCATACAGTCCACCTCGACACCGGTCAATAACAGCCTGATGGAACTCCTCATCATGATAGACGCCTTGAAGAGGGCGTCTGCCGATAGAATAATCGCCGTTATGCCGTATTACGGGTATGCCAGACAGGACAGAAAGGCCGCCCCCCGGGCGCCTATCACGGCGAAGCTGGTGGCGGATCTCCTAACGACAGCCGGGGCAAGCCGCGTTATAGCGGTTGATCTCCATGCCGGCCAGATACAGGGGTTCTTCAATATTCCGGTCGACAATCTCTATGGAACCCCGAGTCTCCTTGAATACGTAAAACGCAATTATACCAAGGACCTTACTATCGTTTCTCCTGATACCGGTGGTGTCGTGAGGGCGAGGGCCTTTGCAAAGAGATTGGGTGCCACGCTGGCGATTGTCGATAAGCGGAGAGACGCCCCCAATGAATCACAGGTGATGAATGTCATCGGTGATGTAAAAGATAAAAACGCAATCATTCTCGATGATATGATCGATACAGCCGGTACGGTTGTCCAGGCCGCCGAGGCCCTCAAGGGTGAGGGGGCGATAGAGGTTTCCGTCTGCTGTACGCATCCCGTCCTGTCGGGGCCTGCGATAGAACGACTGGTCGCTTCCTCGGTAAAAGAGGTTATCGTGACGGATACCATTCCCCTGCATGAAAATGCTCGGGCCTGTAAAAAGATAAAGGTCCTTCCGATGGCGGGTGTGTTGAGTGAGTCGATCAAGAGGATATACTATAACGAATCTATAAGTTCCCTTTTTGTTTAAGGTTCTTATGGTTCCTGTTTTGTGTGCAAACGGTGGGGTTGGTTCTCAGAGACAAAAGAGGGGATACAGGCCCGCAGGATGGAACCTGTCGGGCTGGCCGATGTATGAATGTATGAGTTTTGAGCTTTTGAGATAGGAGTTGGAAATGAGAACAGTTGCATTAAGTGCTCAGGTGCGTGAGGGGGTCGGGAAAGGTCCGTCGAGGAGGTTGCGATCGGAGGGGTTTGTTCCCGCGACGTTCTACGGGTATCAGGCTGAACCGATTGTGATCAAGGTGAATTCTTCCGAACTGATCAAGACCCTGGTCAAGGGAAGGGGAGAGACGGTTTTCGTGAAGCTTGGGATAAAGGCCGGCAAGAGTAAAAAGGTCGAAAAACTATCGGTCATCAAAGACCTGCAGATTGACACGATAAACAGGAAGCCGGTGCACGTCGATTTTTATGAAATCAGAATGGACAGAACCCTCACCGTGGATGTTCCCGTTCTTTTTTCGGGTACACCGGTGGGCGTGGAAGATGGTGGTGAGTTGCAACAGCTCAAGAGGGATGTGAAGGTATCGGGTCTCCCTTCCGACCTCCCGGAATCTATTGAGATAGACATCAGTCACCTTACGATAGGTGATTCTATCAAGGTTGCTGATCTTGTTGTTGAAGATGGGATCCAGCTTCTCGATAATGATGATGTAGCCGTCGTGGCCGTGGTGCCCACACGGGTGAGCCTGATGACAGAAGTGGCTGGCGGTGAAGAGGAAGAAGGAGAGGTCACGGAAGGGGAAGAGGCGGCCTCTGCTGAATCGGAGGGTGAAGAGGAACAGTCCGAATAGTGGCGGTTCTCCGACAGGGGGACAGGTGAAGCTTATAGCTGGACTGGGAAATCCCGGCATCAGGTACTCCTATAGCAGGCATAATATAGGGTTTTTGGTTCTGGATGCATTGGCCTTGGCGGCGGATATAGAGATTAACCGCGGGAAGTTTGATTCTTACCTTGGCAGGGGGATAATTTCAGGGGCTCCGGTTGTTTTGGCAAAGCCCCAGACTTTTATGAACCTCAGCGGGGTTGCCGTAGGAAAGTTGGCCCGGTACTTCGGGATAGGCACCGAAGAGATACTCATTGTTCATGACGATATGGATTTTCCAACCGGTGATGTCCGAATAAAGATGGGTGGCGGAGCCGGAGGACACAAGGGGCTGCTCTCCATCATCGATCACCTTGGGGGATCCGGGTTTGCCAGGATCCGGGTGGGTATCGGCAGGCCGCCTGCAGGAGAGATGACCGAAGGGTATGTGCTTGAGCGGTTCTCCGAGTGCGAAATACAGACAGTGCCCCATGTCATTGAACGGGCATGCGATGCGGTGTTTGAGGTTGTTTCATCCGGCGTTCAGGCGGCGATGAACAGGTTTAATGTAAGAATCACACAAAACTCAAGTGAGGAGGTATGAACGGGACTATGGAATTTTTGGTAGATTATGCGTGGTTATGGGGCGTCATAGGATTGGTACTGGCGTTCATAATTTACAAATACGTTATGACCTTTTCTCCGGGTAACGACGTAATGGTTGAGATCATGGACAGGATACATGAGGGTGCCATGGTCTTCTTGAAGCGGGAATACAGGATCATAGCGATCTTTGTCGTTATCGTATTTCTCTTGCTCTTCTTTGCCCTGGATAACCCGATGTCATCCGTGGCGTTCCTGGCAGGGGCTCTCTGTTCTCTGATGGCCGGTGTGTTCGGGATGCAGGCGGCCACCCTCTCCAACGCGAGGACCGCTGAGGCGGCCAGGGCGTATGGTCAGGGCAGGGCCCTGACGGTGGCCTTCTTCGGTGGCTCCGTTATGGGGCTTTCCGTTGCGTCCCTCGGGCTGCTCGGACTTGGCATATTCTTCTACTTCTTTGCCGAGACAGATCCCGTTGTCATCAACGGTTTCGCCATGGGCGCCTCTTCGATCGCGCTCTTTGCCCGTGTTGGCGGTGGTATCTTCACCAAGACGGCCGACGTGGGATCCGACCTGGTTGGAAAAATTGAAGCAGGCATTCCCGAAGACGATCCGAGAAACCCCGGTGTCACCGCGGACAACGTTGGAGACAACGTGGGCGATATCGCCGGTATGGGCGCGGATCTTTATGAATCATACTGCGGTTCCGTTATCGCCGCCATTGCGATCGGTTCTACAATGGGTCTCGGTATGGAAGGAATGGCGATGAAGTGGATGATGCTCCCGATGCTGTTCATCATTGTCGGACTCCTTGCATCAGTCATCGGAATCGGGCTGTTTAATTTCCTCAAAAATATGAAACCCCAGTCGGCACTGAGTAATTCCCTCTATATCGCGGGGATTCTCTTCATCGTCGGTTCGTACTTCGTAGTCAAGTCTATTACGGCGGGGATGTCTGCCGAGTATCTGAATAGCCTGGGGATGATCAGCGCGCTGGGACCCTTCTGGGCCGTTCTCCTCGGTATCGTTGCCGGTATGCTGATCGGCGCCGTCACGGAGTACTACACTGCCCGTGGCCCTGTTGTCAGGATAGCCGCGTCGTCTCAGACCGGTCCAGCTACAATCATTATCAGTGGTTTTGCCGTCGGTCTCGAGAGCGTGGTGGCCCCGGTATTCCTCATAGCTATTGCTATCTGGCTGTCCTATATAACCTGCGGTATCTACGGTATAGCCATTGCCGGTGTCGGCATGCTGGGTACGGTGGGTATGACTATGTCCGTCGACAGCTACGGTCCAATTGCCGATAACGCGGGTGGTATCGCGGAGCAGGCCCACATGCCTCCTGAGGTACGGGAGATCACGGACGGCCTCGACGCGGTGGGTAACACGACCGCTGCTATCGGTAAGGGTTTTGCCATCGGTTCGGCGGCGCTCACGGCACTGGCCATGTTCGCGGCCTACACCGCCACGGTAAAGACCTTCCCCGGTTTTGAGAATTTTGCTCTCGATCTGACCGAGGCGCACGTTATCACCGGTGTGTTCCTGGGCGGGCTGATCCCCTGCCTGCTGGCTGCCCTCACGATGACCGCTGTCGGTGAAGCGGCGTTTGATATGATCAACGAGATCAGGCGGCAGTTCAGAGAGATCCCCGGTATCATGGAAGGGACGACGCCTCCCGACACGAACAGGTGTGTGGATATCGCCACAACCGCGGCCCTGAAGAGGATGATACTCCCCGGTGTTTGTGCGATACTGGCCCCCGTTATT
>JAFCZZ010000381.1 GCA_019314085.1 Deltaproteobacteria bacterium
TCTGGTCGCAGCCTGTGGAACTGCGACACCAGCACCAAAACCATATACCACCTGGACCCAGTCACAGGCGCGGTACTGCATAGCTACGCCTCGCCGAGTACGGCACCGCGGGGCCTGACCTGGTCTGGTCGCAGCCTGTGGAACTGCGACACCAGCACCAAAACCATATACCACCTGGACCCAGTCACAGGCGCGGTACTCCACAGCTACGCCTCGCCGGGTACGTACCCGCGGGGCCTGGCCTGGTCTGGTCGCAGCCTGTGGAACTCCGACTCCGCCGCCGACAGAATCTATGAATTGGAGCCTTGACCATGCCCACTATTCGCCTGGCGCCCGCTTACTGGCTGGAGCGTGAGGCCGCCCGAGTCGAGGGGGTGCTCACGCAGAACATGCCGCGCGACGGCCTGAGCGTCGACGAGGCCCTCACATTATTAGCCGAGTACGGACTGACCTATTCGCGGGAGGATCTCCTGGCCATCCGGGATACTCTCGTCGCAAAGGGCGTGCTTGAGATCGTCTCAGCATAGGATGCTGGCCGCATGTACTACCAGCGCGAGGTCCTGATCCCAGCCAATACGCCGGCCCGTACTCCCGTCGTCGACCGCGTTACCGTGTTCCCGGGCATCGCCACTCACGCCTGGTTCATGTTCCCGGCTGGGTGCTACGGCTTGGCGCACATTCAGGTCTGGCATCAGGGCTGGCAGGTGTGGCCCTGGACGGCTCACGAGTCGTTTCACTGGGACAGGCACGTGTTCGACTTCGAGGATCGCTACCCACTCGAGTCCGAGCCGTACGAGTTCGTCATAAAGGCGTGGAATCTCGACGACTTCTTCGCGCATAGCGTGATCTTCGCGGTGACCGTGGACCCAGCGCCGAAGGTGCAGGAGTACACGTCCCTGGTCACTCGGCTGGGCGAGTTGGGCTTTGAGGTACGATAATCATGGCAAATGAGGTCTATCCAATCCGTGCTCCGGCTCCCAACGCGCCTGTGCACTTCGACGGCAGCGACTGGCGCGTGCCCTTGGTGGACACCGCCGGCCGGCAGCAGGTGCGTGGCGAGGACCAGCTCTTCAGCTACAAGGGCCAGTTCGCCCGTCAGTACTATGACGGAGCCGCTGCGGCTGGCAAGAACACGTTCGACACCGAGACGGTGCCCGCCGGGGAGGTATGGGTGGTCACCGGTGCTATGGCCTTCGATTTTTCAAGTGCCTGTACCTACGTGTATATCGGAGTCCGCCGTGGGGGAACGATCTATCAGATGCGCATATTAAGCAGCCCGGCAGCATTCGAGGCTGTGCACTTCTCAGGCCACTTTTATGCTGTTGAGGATGACGACCTTTACGTGGAGTTTGAGGGTGTTACGGCGGGGGATGCGCTGATAGGCAACTTCTGGGGCTACCGAATGACTCTTGAGGTGTAGGAGGCAGCCATGGTACATGGTACCGCGGACTGGGGCCTGGTAGGCCCCAAAGCTACGGTCTACGGCCTCGACGATATGGGCGAGTTGGCTGTCAGGTTGGGCAGCCCTGTCTCGTTTGACCGCCGGGGTGACGTGATGTTTCATGAGGACTTTAGCCGTGGGCTGGCGGCCTGGACCTATGCGTGCGCCGGGGCTGGTTGCGGGATCGCGTTGGATTGTCTATCAGCCGTCACAGCACCCTATGGGTGCAAGCTGATCACCGGGCCGGGGATGTTGGACCATTCAGGCATACAACACAGACTACACTATCCCGTTCTAGGTCGCATTGGGGCGGAGTGTAGCTTCATGGCCGTTACCGATATGGCCTACTTCAACATCCTCTTATACTTCTACGATGGGACCAATAGGAGCGAGTACGTCCTTAACTACAATCACACGCTAGGCACAGTGAGCGTACAGGATGATCTTGGCGTCTATCAAGTCATAGCAACTCCTGGAGCGGTGATGGAAGGGAATGATTGCTTCAGTACCATGAAGGTAGTGGCGGACATCGCTAATGGTCACTATGAACGGGTGCTGTTCGATGACCTGGAGATTGGAGTGCAGGCGTATACCCCGCGTGTCGTTGGCGATGGGACTAGTCCGTCGCTGTTGGTACATATTGTCGCCTATACTGGCGTCGCCGCATCCGTTGAACCAACTGTTGATAACGTCGTAATCACTCAGAACGAACCGTAGGGAGATTAACATGACAGAAAAAAGTAAGCCTATCCGTATGCAACCTTGGACCTCGCTCGACGAACTCGGCAACCCCATCGATTCCAAGCGCATCACCTTCCTCTACCCTGACGGCACTGCCGGCAAGATCGAGATCCCCAACCGCGAACTCTCCGCAGAGCGCGTCAAGCAGCGCATCGACGAGGAGATCGCCCTCTGGCGTGAGATCATGGGCCTGTAAGGTCCCTGCCATCTATGTGGGCTTTTGTTAACGCTCTCTACGAGGCTATCAAGAACTGGGTCGAGAGCATCCCTGGCCGATTCCGCTCGGTTTTTGTCGATTGGTGGGCAAAGACCAAGAACGTCGTTTCTGACTGGTACTACAAGCAAGAACACATCATTAAAGATTGGTACCCCCAGCTAGTAGACGTCTACAACGACCACTACGCCAACTGGCACGAGTACGTCACCGACTGGTGGGGCAAGCAGAGAAACATCCTTATCAACTGGTGGGACAGGACCAAGGACGTTGTCCACGATTGGTATTGGAGGCAATACCGCCTCACCCATGAGTGGTACACCGAGCTAGTAGACGTTCTCAACGATCACTACGCCAACTGGCACGAGTACGTCACCGACTGGTGGAGCAAGCAAAGAAACATCCTTATCAACTGGTGGGCGAAGGTCAAGAACACCGTCCACGATTGGTATTGGAAGCAATATAACATCATTGAGAAGCGGAAGACCGCCTTCGTTGACTGGTGGGAGAAGCGGAAGCTCGCCTTCGTTGATTGGTGGGAGAAGCGGAAGACCGCTTTCGTTGACTGGTGGGAGAAGCGGAAGACCGCCTTCGTTGATTGGTGGGAGAAGCGCCAGACCGCTTTCGTTGACTGGTGGGAGAAGCGGAAGCTGCTATTTGTCGACTGGTGGACCCGCATCGCATACACCTTCGAGGAAGCCTGTGAGGTCCTCTTTGCGTTCTTGCAGGACCCGCCGGCAGCTATCTGGGCGTACCTGTGGAGCTCCGGGGATATCTTGGCGGTATACTTGATCGACTGGCTCGAGCGACATACTGTGTCCGATGAGGCCCTCGATGCTGATCTCGCCGCTGTCATGTCGGAGATGCCCTCCCTCGATCAGCTCCTAGAGGGCCTGGTCAATCCCACCTCCGATGATGAGATCGCCTTCGATGAGCAGATCGATCGTTGGGTGGAGCAGATCGTCGCTACTTCGTACGGCGAACCACCATCCGTAATAGAATAACAAGGAGGCATCAAATGGCTGAGGCCGGCGGCGCAGTAGGAGCGGCAGGAATTCTTGCCGCAGTTGGAGCGTTCTTTAAGCCCTTCTGGGACGCGATCGTGAAGAGGGCAGTCAAAAGGGGCTGGCAGGTGTGGAGCACCATTTGGGGCTACTTCTTTATGGTAGGCTTCCACGCCGCTACCCGTATGTTCCCCAAGCAGGCAGGCAAGCTCTGGGAGAGGATCGTCGATACCTACT
>JAFCZZ010000382.1 GCA_019314085.1 Deltaproteobacteria bacterium
CACCACCTGGACACCCTACACGGCACCCTTCGCCATCGGTGACCTGCTGGTGGAGAGCGCCGATACCATCTATGTGGGCAATGCTGGTGCTGGCCAGGTGGCCAAGAGCACCTTTAGCGGCTGGACGTGGTCAACGGCGGTACCTACCGGCGGCGGCCCCGTGTTCAGCATGACCCAGGGGCCGGATGGTGCCATCTTGGTTGGTGACACCGCAGGAAATGTCACCATCTCCACCGATGGTGGGGTTAGCTTCAGCCTGCTCGGTGGGCCTGGTGCTGGTAACGTGGTCACCGCCTTTGATGCCGGCTACGGCACGAGCAACCTCACCATCTACGCCGGTAGCAGTGGTGCTGCTGGTATCTGGCGGGCTGACCTGGCCACCATAGCCACCGCTGGCTGGACCCAGCTTGATGCCATCCCGGGTGGCGCTGTCCAACCGGCAGCGGTAGTCGGGCTGGTGGTTGCCCCGGACGGGACGCTCTACGCGGCTGATCCCACGGCGGCAGCAGCAAATGCCGGTGGTGTTGTCCGCACCCTTGACCCGACCACCCCGGTAGCTGCCGGCGGGCCAACCTTCGAGTTCGTCTCGACGGGTGACGGGCTGACCGCTGGCTACACGCTGGGCAGCCTGACCATGGTTGAGGGCTCATCCAACGTGCTCCTGGCCATTGAGACCAGCGGCAACCGGGTGGTGACCTACACCGACACGCTTTCCACGGTAACCCCGGAGATGACGGTTGTCCCGGGAGCCGGAGCGATCACCTTCTCCTGGACGATGCCGACCGGTGCTACCTCAGTGGACGTGCGGCTGAACACCAGGGCCGACTGGCTACCGGTCACCATGATAGGCCCGACCAACACTGCCCTGCCGTTCACCACGTTCACCCAGGGTGGTCTGGCTACCGGCACTACCTACTACTGGCAGGCGAGGGTGTCCACCCCGGTGCTGGGTCCGTGGACTGACCCGACCAATACCGCCACCACCACCCTGGCAACCCCGGGCGGGACTGGTGTCGCGGGCGTTGTCCCGGCACTGGGTGCTACCGGTGTCTCCATCACGCCGACCCTGGCCTGGCCGGCAGTGGCTGGTGCGGCTAGCTATGACGTCCAGGTTGCGGCTGAGCCTGATTCCACCTTCACCAGCCCGATTGTGGACACCAATGTCAGCACCAACACCTACGAAATCACCGAGCCTCTGGAGTACTTCACCAAGTACTACTGGAGGGTGAGGTCGAGGAACGCTGGTGCTGACGGTGAGCTGAACACTGAGGACGATATCCTCAGCGCCTGGACGACAAGCAGCTTCACCACCGAGGAGCAGTCGGCACCTGCAATGTTCGGGCTGGAGCCGGACATTGAGTCGCCGGCCTTTGGTGCTGAGAATGTCTCACGCACGCCGACACTCACCTGGACACCGATCGCCGGCGCCACCTACGACCTTGAGGTGAGCACTGATTCCACCTTCGCCACCACCGTGGTATCGGCTACAGGGCTCGAGGCCAACATCTACGAGATCAGCGAACCCCTGGAGTACGGCACCAAGTACTTCTGGAGGGTGAGGGCGGTGACGGCCACCCAGACCAGTGCCTGGACGGCCAGCAGCTTCACCACCGAGGAGAAGCCGGCAGCCCCCACGATCCTGCAACCGGCGCTCGGTGCTGAGGACGTCTCCATCCGGCCGACCTTCACCTGGACTGAGGTGCCCGGAGCCACCTACGAGTTCGTGCTGGCTGAGGACCTTGGTCTCGAGGACCCGTTCGAGATCATTGACTACAGCGCCACCGCGGACATCAATGCTCACGTGGCGAGGGAGGAACTCAAGTACTCCACCACCTACTACTGGAGGGTGAGAGCGGTCGTCGATGGTAAGCCGGGTCCCTGGGTGACGGGTCTGTTCACCACTATGGCCAAACCTGAAGAGCCACCGCCGCCAGTGGAGGTAGTGCAGCAGCCGCCACCACCGGCTCCGGAGATCACCCTTGAGATACCGCCATCACCGCCTCCGGTTCAGGTAATCCCGGATTACCTGCTCTGGGTAATAATCGCCGTCGGTGCCGTCCTGGTGATCGCCGTGATTGTCCTCATCGTCAGGACGAGGCGGGTGGCATAGTCGGCGCTTCACAGAGGGAGGCCCCGGCCGGGGCCTCCCTCTGTCTTTTGTAGCTATGAAGAGGGCTATCATCATCCTGGTCCAGGTCTTCCTAATCACCCTTGGCCTTATTCTACGGGGCATCCTCGCCCGGATTTAGCTATCTCGGGGGTTAGTTCGTTGTCAGAACGAGGTAGAAGGGCTTTTTCTGGGACGGCAAGGGAGGGGCTGGGGAGGATACTCAAGCAGCGGAGGCTGATGAGGGAGCTAACCCTGGTGGAGCTGGCTCGGCTCTCGGGGGTGTCCCCGTCGTATCTGGCCCGGGTGGAAAGGGGTCAGCGCTACCCGTCAGCCAAAATCCTGCGAAGGATTGCTGAGCCTCTGGGCTTTAGCGTGAGCGAGGTCCTGAGCCTGGCCGGGTTCCTCCCTGGCGAGGCGGATGAGGGGCAAGCTAGCTGGGTTAGGGAGCTAGACCCGATGGTGGCTATGGCACTATCCCAGGAGCCGGTCGAGGTGCAGCGGGCTGCTCTTGCCATCGTCAATATTATCAGGGCCATGGCCAGGGGGTGTACTCAAGGGGAGCCCTCTCGAGTCGATGGGGAAAGGGGGAGCTGAGGGATGGTGCACTGGGGGTTCTTGGTTCTGGTCGGGGTATTGGGCGTGATTATCGGGCTCTCGCTGGGGATTTGTCTCCGGGTGTTCAGCACCGTTATCGGTGCTATCGAGAGTGCCAGCAGGGAGCTGGGCAAATCGCCACCGAAGGAGTTATGGTAGC
>JAFCZZ010000383.1 GCA_019314085.1 Deltaproteobacteria bacterium
AAAGCCTTCGGGTGTTTTCAGGTGCGGACTGGCGAGCTGGTCCTGGATGAAGGCATCCAGTCCCTGGTCAAGATTTTTCAGTTCTCTCAGCGGCAAGAAGACCGGCAGCATTTCGTCAGGAAGGCCCAGTGTCTCGGGGCCGTTTCGAAGGCACCAAAGCAGCAGCCGCTTCATGTGGGTGGTCTTTCCGAAGCCCGGGTCTCCGAGAATAACCATGCCCCTTCTGCCGCGTGCTTCACATTGACGAAAGGCCTCAGGCAGTGAAATCTCAAGATCTGCATTGCTGGCACGCACACATTTTTCCGCATGGGCAGAATCGGCAAAGGTCTCTTCGGCAATACCCCTTAAATCCAACATGGCACGCAAGGGAACGTAGATATCCTCAATGTCAATGGGAACTTTTAGCTGTGTAACAAAACCCGCAACCGGCAGGGTTGCGTGCAAGGATTCCGCCTTTTGGCAATAGGCGCGAATTTCTTCTTGCTGAATAACCCGCTCCAGCGCGCTTGCGAATCTTTCTGGAATCACTGCATGATCAGGGTCTTTCAACAAAGCAGTGACTTTTTCAAGCTCAGCTTTGATTTCCTGGCCAAAATTTACCTGGCTCCTCAGCGCTTCTAAGATATCGCCAAAAGGAACATCTTGCCCTTCAAGTTTCTTCAAGATTTGGGTCAACCCAGAATTGAGTTTTTCAGCTTCCTTTTTGGCTGCCTCGCCATCAAGCGTTCCGTAAATCACCTGCTCCAGTAACGCTCCCCAAAGCGGTATGGATTTAACCACGCCTCTGAAAAACTGTTTTATGAAGTTTCTTGTAATGACAGGTTTTTTATTGTGGCTCATAAGCAGTCTCTCTTTCGGTCGCTCTTCGGCCGCCGGCTCCGCTTCGGCGGCCTTTCGCTCCCTCCTCTCCTCCAGGAGTCAAAAACACAAGCCCTTCGCCAAGTGTCAAAGGGCTGAGGGCAAGGACCTGGAAAGGCGAAAGCCAAGGTTGTTGCGGCGGTCGGGCGTACCGATGCTGCGAAACGCCGACCGGCAGTTCCGGGCATCGACGTTCCAGCCACCGCCGCGCATTACCCGGAAAGAGCCATCACTATCACCCACGGGATCATTCGCCGAACCACTAGGATAGTTTCCGTACCAATCCCACGTCCACTCCCATACGTTGCCGTGTATGTCGAATAAGCCCCAGGCGTTTGGCTCTTTCTCTCCCACAGGATGTGTCTTTCCTCCACTGTTTTGATTATACCAGCCCATGGTTTCCAGGCTCGATTCCAAATCGCCGCACGCAAATCGAGCGGTGTTTCCCCCGCGTGCTGCGTATTCCCACTCGGCCTCTGTTGGAAGGCGAAAACCAGAGGCGCCTTGTAACCATTCAACCTGTTCGCCGTTGATCTTGTAGGCTGGTGAGATGTTCATTGCTTTGGAAAGGGTATTGCAAAACCTTGCCGCATCAAACCACGATATGGATTCTACCGGATTGTGGTCCCCTTTGAAAGAGCTCGGATTCTCATTCATAATGGCCTGGTAAAGGGCTTGGGTCACAGGCACCTTGGAAATGTAATAAGCGTTGGTGATAGTGACTCGATGAATCGGCCTGGCTTCCTCGTCGCCCATCAAAAATGAACCGGCCGGCACTTGCACCATCTCGATTCTGATTTGCCGGCCACCAGGGCGTTTCAGAAGAAAGGTCTCAACTCCGGTTTTGCCCTTTGCTGCCTTTATCTCCTGTTTATGGTACTCTTCCCAGAAACAACGGATTGAATCGTTTTGGTTTGCTTCTTCTTCCCATTCCTGGCTGAGTCTCTTAAACTTCAAAATGAATCCAAGAACCCTCTGCTCTTTTTCCGGATCACGCGTTCCCTCCCTAAACTCGTCCAAAACCTTTGCAAAAAGCCCGTGAAACCCGGCCGAGACCTCTTTAACACTCGTTATCTCGTGGACAAAGCGCAGAACGTTATCACCCAACCGTCCGAGTGTATCCAGCACCCTGTCCGTATTACCGGCAGAAAATCTTCTCAGAGGCGCAATCAACCGCACCTTTCCATTTTTATCCTTCTCCCGTCGGAAATATGAGTTCCAGGGATAGTCTCTGGTACTGAGAGCACTATCTTCGTTGGATTGGTTCTGAGCAAGGTCGGTAAAATCCGAGGGCAAAACACCCAGCTCGGCCGTAGCCTTAAAGGCAACGAAAAATTCCAACAAGGAACGGTGTGCTGGCGTATAGTCGCCGTCATGGTTGCGGATCAACAGGGTGTTTCTCATCATGTCATAATGCCAATGATCCAGGTCCTTCTCCTTTGAGACAATCTCTCCGAATAGGCTCTTCAGCCTGTCCGGAAAAAGCCGGTAGTTCAGACTCATGGTTTCGGTGGTAAGCATTTCCCAGGACAATTCGCACATAAAATAGAGTTTATCCGGCATTGAGGTGAAAGTTCGTTTCGAGTCCATGTCTCGCTCCATCTTCGCCCGTGTCGCGTACAGATAGATTCGCGACAGGTCTACACTCTTCCCTCGCTCAATTTCCGGCAGTGCCTCCAAGATGAATTCCATCAAGACGGGTCGGCGGGCAAGATCCAGAATCTGGGGATGGCTCAGGATCAGATCGACTGTTTTGGGATCGGTCCGCAATGAAAGGGCCTTTCGGATTTGATCATCGTCAAATTTCTCCAGATCCAGGACCTCGAATTGAGGCGGTTCTCCGGTCAGGTTCGCGGTAGATGCCTTCAACTCTGCATTGAGCAGGGCGCGTCCCTCTTTGGCTTCGGGAAAGTGCTCGGTGCGGCAGGTCAGTATCGCCTTTGCCCCTGGCACGACTATCCGTGCAATTTCCCAAAAATTGTTGATCATCTTCTGGCGATCCATT
>JAFCZZ010000384.1 GCA_019314085.1 Deltaproteobacteria bacterium
AGGTGGTGGATATCCCCTGCGGCCTGAGGCACTTCCCCACCGTACAGACAGGAGCCGTCATAGACAAGGCGGCGGGGTTCGTCATCTTCTCACATTTCAAGGGGCACCTGGGATCGGGATTCGGCGGCGCGATCAAAAACATCTCCATGGGGTTCGCCTCGCGGGCGCAGAAGCAGCGCATGCACGCGGATGCCTATCCGTCTCTCATAGAGGAGAAGTGTACCCGCTGCGGCGTTTGCGTCGATGTCTGCCCCGTCGGGGCCGCGCAGATCTCCGGCGACGCACTCCCCACGTACGACCTGGAGCGGTGCATCGGCTGCGCGCAGTGTATCGGCCTGTGTCCCGTGATGGCGCTGGAGATCTTCTTCTCGGGCGATTCGAGTGTGTTTCAGGAAAAGCTGGTGGAGACCGCGGCGGCGGTATGGAGGCGTATCAGCAAAAAGACCGTCCTCATCAACGCGCTGGTCAGGATAACCGCCGACTGCGACTGCCTCCCGGGAAAGGCGGAGATCATCTCCCCCGACAGGGGCTTTATCGGTGGATACCATCCGGTGAGCATCGATCATGCATCGCTGCAGCGGCTGGGTGAAGAGCTCATCACCCGGACCCACCCGCACGTCCCCTGGCAGCGGCAGTTCGCCTTTGCCAAGGAAATAGGATTCTATCCTCCCGGGAAAGAGGGCTGATTACCCGCCAATCCGTTCGAGAAAATCCCCGATTGCCGCCATATAGTCCTCGAATCCTCTCACAAGTATTGTATTGTGGTCGGCGCCCGGGATCATGAGAAGACGCTTGTCTCCGGCCGCGCCGGCCTCGTAGAGGGCCTCGCCGTCACTGAAGGAAATGATCTGGTCAAATTGGGCATGGATGATCAGTGTGGGTTGGTCAAAGGTCCTGATTTTTTGAATATTCTGGCAGCCGTCCTCTTCGGAGATCCCCATCCCGAGAGGAGAAACACCGATCAACCGGAGGAGCGGCATGAGGTAGGCGAATCCGCTCTCGATGATAAGACCCGCGATCCGATCCTGGTAGTGTGCCGCGATCTCAAGGGCCGATGCGCTGCCCAGTGACCGCCCCATGATCACGAGGGGACCCGTATAGCCCCCATCAGCAAGCCAATCCAGGATGTATGCAAAGATGGTATGACAGTCGCGCATCATCGCCGTAACCGTGGGGGTTCCGGTAGAACGGCCGTATCCCCGGTAATCGACGGGAAGAAAATTGATCCCCTTTTGTACGTAGAGGGAACCGATCTCATCGTAGTCGGCGACGATCTCGCCGTTTCCGTGGAAAAAGAGGATCGTGGGGGCCGCCGTCTGCGCGTGGTGGAAACGGGCCCCGATGCTCACGTCCTCATCCACCGGTATCTGTATGTCGTGGACAGTCCCTCCGGGTCCGGAAGGGCTGTCCTCCCGGCGGGGGTAGAAGAGAAAGTTCAGGATTTCCGGTCTGTCGAGTACCCGGTAGTCAATTTGTGATATATCCACCATGATCACACCTCCACATGTCACCATACCACAACCATGCGGTTCTTTTCCAGTTAGCACTGATTTCGCCGGGGCACCCCTTTCATGCCCTCTTCCAATTGTATTTTTTCCGCTTTGGTGGTAATGCTCTCCCAGCACTACAAATATAAATGAGAGGGATGATGATTATGGAGTATCAATGGATTGAAGTAACAACGGAGGACCACGTCGCGACGGTGGCGTTGAACAGGACGAAGAGTCTCAACGCCCTCAGCCTCGATTTCGCGAAGGAGATTGTTGAGGTATTTACCGAACTCAGCACGATGAGCGATGTGTGGGTCATTATACTGAAGAGCAATGCCAGGATCTTTACCGCCGGCCTTGATCTGAAGGATGCCATGTCGCGAGGTCTGATCGGGAAACCGAAAAACATGCTCAATATACCCATCGACGACAGTGTCCTGTTCGACTGTTGCCATGTCATCGAGGAGTGCAAGAAGCCGGTCATTGCCGCTGTCCACGGGATATGCGTCGGTGCAGGGCTCGACATTATTTCGGCATGCGATCTCCGCCTCTGCACCGAAGACGCGACATTCTCCCTCCGCGAGGTGCGGATCGGCATCGTCGCCGACATGGGCGTCCTTCAGCGGCTCCCCTACATCATCGGCCAGGCCTTCACACGGCAGATGGCATTCACGGGACGCTTCTTCACGGCCAAGGAGGTTGAGCGGATGGGACTGGTTATCGACGTCTATCCGGATCAGGATTCGTTGATGGCCGGGGCGAAGAAGCTGGCCGAAGAAATCAAGGAAAGCGCTCCTCTGGCGGTTCAGAATACCAAGGAAGTCCTCAACTTCAGCCGGACAGCCACGGTCCGCGACGGGATGTCACTGGCGATCCATAAAAATATGATTCTCCTTACATCGAAGGATTGCGTGGAATCGATGACGGCCTTCGCGGAGAAACGGAACCCAAACTTCACGGGGGAATAAGAACGGAGGCTCTGCCCACCCGGCCGCCGGCATTCCGATACCGGCCGGGTGCGGCTACCGTACCGTTTCCCGCCGTCTATCGCTCCGCGAGACATTGCGGCGCTTTGGATATATTACAGTATCGTATTTATCCTTCTTTGCCGCACATCTCCTCACCCGATGTCGGGATTGTCTCGAGGGGGGAGTGGTCTGCGGCGGGGGACACATCACCGCCCTTTTCCATGGGGACATAACGGTCGATTCCCCAAAAAAATGCTTGTATAAAATGAGTCCCCCTGTTAGAAATTTCGGACAAGCACTTCAGAGAGGATTATGATGGAAAACATATCTGACGCTACCAAGCACTTCACTGATCTGAGACGACACATGTGGATGGCCGGCATTGATTTGGATCTGCGCAGGCTT
>JAFCZZ010000385.1 GCA_019314085.1 Deltaproteobacteria bacterium
GTCATAGACGCAAAGACATCCATCTGTGTCAGTATTGATTGCATTGGCTGTATTACTGAGCACCGTCACTACACCTGCCGCCGTGAAGCGAAATTCAATATATTCCTCATTATCTCCGGCCATCGCCCAGCCCCTGCCGGTCTTGCCGGTGTCAAGTGTGATTTCGGCGTCATCGGCAACAGACGCAGACAGCATCGATGGGTTAATTTCCAGCCATTCCGGATCCGTTCCCGGCGTTTTTAATGTTACATCCGCCAGATTTCCTGTGAGCTGCCAGTATCGGTCCAGGTGCGATACAGCGTAGGGCACATTTGCCGCGCCGGTTTGATCTGCCCAGGGGCCTACATAATTTGCGGCTGCCATCGCCACGGCCTCCGAGTCTTCCGCCGTTACTGCCGCCGCCGAGGCAGTAACCTCTTTAGCGTTGACGTTTGTTTCGAGGGCATTCGCTTCTGTCACAAAGGCTGCCAGTCCAGTGCAGCCAGAAATGCGTCCGCCAGGTCGCTGAATGTGGCCGGCGCTGAGCGGCTTGGGGCTTCGGGCAAAGGTGTTATAGGCATATATATTTCTCCTTATGTTAATCCTTCGATTTCTATTTCACATGTGCTGTAGGCTTTATACTTCACAACAACCGAAAATCTCTTATAAAAGCCAAACACAATCTCAGACGCGTAATCCTCACTGTTTACCCAGACCAGCGGGGTTGCGCGATATTGCGCTAACACACGAATCATCTCATCACGATCAAAGTTATCCAGTTCCAAAGGCACTGTCATGCGCTTCGCGAAAGCTCTTTCCGTGATTGAGAAATTTCCGTCTGAATCGGCAGTTTTTGACGAATAATCGTTAATAGACAGCTTTGTGCCGTAGCCTGTATCGCCAAGATCGCCTAACATACCAACTACGATCGCGCCCACCTTTGCAGTGAGGCCGGGATTGCTGATCGCAATGGCAATCGTAGCAGATGGGTACGGCAGCAAGTCGAGTTTTACGACATCTGTCGTCGTAGGCGCTGTGCCAAAAAAATATGAATACCAGTCGTAAATCAGCGATATCCCACGACTGTCGGTCATTACAAGATTGACAGTTTCATTATATACTTCGCCCTCAACAGGATCTGTCATGGTCATAGTGATTGATGAGGCCTCAAGATTAAGAAAAGCAATGCCTTCGCTCATCCCCGGGGTAAGAGAAAAACTGATCAAGTCTGCCTGAGACACCTGTGTGCCTACTTTCAGATCAAACGCTTTCCAGCGGTTCGTCGGACTGACTTTGGACCACCACAATGGAGTATCTCGCTCCAGATCTGTAGCTGGGTAATTAGCTGTATTGGAAGCGGTCGCCACTGTCGGATGAGCCGCGCCCTGGTCTGCAAGCTCTGCAGAAATGCCGGTAACGCCGATAACCTCATCAAGGGTAAAAGCGCCGCTGCGATTGATTATCTGGTATGTCAAATCTGTGAGCTTAGCGACGATTGTGCAGGTTTCGCCGCTGGTCTGGCCTGTAATTGTGCGGCCTGCAACCCATGCTGTTGCGGGTGCAACATCCAGCGTCAGCAGCTCTACTGCCCCAGCTGTTAACGCCTCGTAAATTTCATGGATCTTATTCGCCGCCTCGGTTATTGTCGGATGGGCGGCGCCCTGGTCTGCAAGCTTATCACCATCACCGGTGACACCGATGATTTCGTCTAAAGTAAAATCCCCGGTGCGCTCTCGCACCTGATACGTCAGATCAGTAAGCTTCGCAACCGTCCGGCAGGTCTCTGCGCTGGTCTGGCCGGTCAGCAGATCCCCTGGCGCCCAATCAACAGCAGGCGCTACATCCAGCGTCAGTATCTCGACGCCGGTCGTATCCATAATAATGTCACCAGGGCTGTAAGATGTGGCCATCGAAAACTCATCGTAATCATCCTCGGCCACATCGGATGAAACAAACATCGCGTCTGTTATGGTTGTAGGGATTATGATTTTCATGTTCGCTCCGGTGGAAGGCCGTCGCCGTCAAATTTATCCAGTATTTGATACATTTTGTTCGTATTGCTCGCTATCGTGTAATTTCCAGCCTGGAGATCTTCGCGCAGTTTCTTGATCTCATTAAGCAGCTCTTTAGAGTCGGCGCCGTAATTTCCCATTTGCACTGGCACTTTGCCGCCTTTAAGCGGGATAACTGCTTCCTCGCCGTGAAGAGTCATGGGGTAGCCTGATTCGGGACCGCTGAACATTCCGCCAAAACGGGCATAGCTGCCGCCGTAACCTGAACTTGTGCCGCCTGTGCCCATGCCGGTAGAAGATTGGCTGCCAAAGCCGCCGGTACTGCCATCGCCACCAGACCCGCTGTCTCCATAAGCTCTTGAATGTCCGGGGTTATTAATAGCCATCATTCCGTATTTAGATGCCATATCAGCATCAAATCCAGACCAGTCCATGCTTTGCATTGCCGCGTTTACGTTTTGTTTTGGGTTGTAAGTAGCTTTTTTGCCATATATCATAGAGTATAATTGTTTTGCGTCCCGGGTTGCCATATATCCCTTTACTTCAGCGTTAAGAAAAGTACCTACAACCCCCAGCGGATTAACCTGCATACTCATTCCAGTTAAAACATTCAGAGCGGATCGAATAGAAAATCCTTTTACGGCAGAGACAAGCGCCGCTTGAATCGCTGTATCTGTGTACATATCCTGAAACGATCCAGGAATAGTAGTTGTGGCTTCCGGCGTCATCGGTTCACCGAGACTTATATTCCCATTGTTAGATGCGCTTACCCGTACTTTTTCAGCCATATCAGCAGGCAACACCATTTCACCAGGATGCAGCATTGCCATGTGTTGCTTTTTGATTTCCCAAGATCCTGCAGCCCACCAACCCATTGTTCCGCCAAGCCAATCCAACCCCGCGCTTGCGGCCTGTGCAGCTTTGTCTAATGCCGTTTCGGTTACGATTTTCGCCATATGGTCGGTAGTGGATCTAAGCATGGATTTCCACATAGCGTCCCAGTCAAGTTTAACCTGATTAATATTGCCGGTCATAACATTAAAGAAATTATCAGATAGCTGCTTTTCCATTTCAGCAGCTCCAGCGTCAAGCGCATCGTACATTATTCTATTACCATCAATCGCTTCCTTCTGATAATCTCTCCAGCGCACGGACATGCGGTCTAAGACGGTTCCGTGCTTTCGTGCCCAGTCATCATGCAGTTTTTCTTTTTCACCGGCAAGCCATCTGTC
>JAFCZZ010000386.1 GCA_019314085.1 Deltaproteobacteria bacterium
CCTATCGCCTCCGCCGCGTCCTCGATGATGGAGAGGCCGTGGTCCTCCGCGAGCTCCAGCAGGGGCTTCATGTCGCAGGCGTGGCCGTAGATGTGGACCGGGATTATCGCTTTCGTGCGGGAGGAGATCTTTTCCTTCACCTGCTCCACGTCCATGCACCAAGTCTCGGGATCCGCGTCGACCAGCACGGGCCTCGCCCCCTGGTAGAGGACGGCGTTGCAGGTCGCCACCATGGTGAAGGTGGGGATTATCACCTCGTCCCCCGGGCCCAGCTCCAGCGCGGCCACCGCCAGGTGCAAAGCGGTCGTTCCCGAGGTCGTCGAAACCCCGTACTTGCAACACACCCAATCAGCAAACTTCTGCTCGAACTCGCGCACCATCGGCCCTATGCTCGAGATCCACCCCGAGTCGAAGCACTCGAGCAGGTACTTCCACTCCAGCTCCGTCAGGTCGGGCTCGCAGACGGGAATCTTCACTCCAGCCCCTCCACGATTTCTACCACTCTCTCCCTAAAGCGTCTGATGGGGTACCGCTCGGCGAGCCTCCGCCCCTCCCTTCCCATCCGCTCCACCTCTTCGGGGCGGTCGTGGAAGTGCCTGATCGCGTCGGCCAGGGCCCAGTAGTTCTCCGCGGGAACCACCAATCCGTGGATACCGTGCTCGATGAGCTCCGAGGCCCCCGTCTGGTCGCTCACGATCACGGGGCGCCCGCACGCCAAGCTCTCGAGTACCGTGACCCCGAACCCGTCCTCCAGGCTCGGGAGCACGGTCACCGAGGCCCGGGCGTAGAGCTCGGCGATGTCCTCGACCCACGGCACCTCCACCACACGCTTCGGGGGGTTCGACAGCCTCGGCGTGGCCCTGACCAGGAGCTCCGCGTTGAGCCCGAGCGTCTCCCACGCCTTGTAGAGGTAGGGCAGTCCCTTCCGGATCGCGTTGGTCCCCACGAAGAGGGCCGTGAACTTTTGGGGGGGCTCGGCGTGCCTGAATCGCCCGAGCTCCACCCCCAGGTGGGCCACGTGGACGCGCTCCTCGGGGACGCCCCGCTCCACATAAGTTCTTTTTGCGAGCCCCGAGAGCACTAGGTGGTGGTCCGCCAGCCTGATCTCCTCGAGGGAGCGCCTGAGCCCCTCCTCGGTTATCGGGGTGGCCCCGGTCTTGGCGTAGATCCACTCCAGGCGCTCCAGGACGTTGATCGGATGGGTGCTGAAGTTCACAAGCAGGGTTTTTATTCCCAGCCTCCTCGCCCGCCTGAGGAGTCCGAGGGAGCGGCCCAGCGGCGAAATGAGGACTCCGCGATTTTTCATATTATTCATACTTTTTTGAAAAACGAGCTCCCGCGCGCCGTCCAGGACGTCCAGCCCTCCCCCGCGCTCGTAGACGCAAACGCACCGCTCCAGGAGCCCCGCCTCCAGCAGGGCTTGGTGGATCTGGAGGAAGGTCCAGCCGGGGCCCTCGGTCGCGAAGCGGTGCACGGCCAGCGTCACCCGCACTTTTTCACCACCACCAAGATCACGCTCGGGTCGCGCAGGGGCTCCCCGATGGTGCGGAGCTCGAGGATCTCCCCGAAGGGTCGGCACAGCCCCTCCACGTCGCGCACCGAGTACGTACGCAGGTGGAGGGGGCTGAAGTGATGGGTGCCTAGGGGGACCGCGCCCACCAGGATCCCCCCCGGGCGAAGGACCCTCATCCCCTCGGCCACCGCGCGCTCGGGCTCGTGAAGGTGCTCCCAGAGGTGCATCTGCAGGCACGCGTCGAAGCTGGAGTCCTCGAAAGGCAGTTGCTCGGCGAACCCCTGGCGCCAGGATATCCTGTCCCCGACCCCGTGGCGCTCGGCTATCTCCTTTCCGACCCCCACCGTCCCGGGGGAGCAGTCGAGCGCGACGACGTCGAACCCCTCGAGCGCAAAGATCGTCGGGTGGACCGCCCCGCACCCGACATCCAGCACCCGCCTGGCACCGTACCGCCTGAGGACCCCTGCCACGAGCCTGGGCTCCCAGTACCTGCTCCAGTTGGGGTCGAAGCGGTAGCTCCGGTACTTCAGCTCCCTGCGCAGGTTCGCGTCGTACACCTCCGCCCAGCGCCCCGGGTCGCGCTCCGTGCGCACGCGCTTCCCGAGCACGCGGAGGAACGCGTGCTCGAGCACCTCCTCCAGCCGGTCGGTGGCCCGCTCGAAGGTGAGGTTTCGGGAAACGTACTCGCGCCCCTCCTCCCCGAGCCTCCGGCGGAGCGGGGGGTCGTTGAGGAGCTGGACGAGCTTGCGGGCCAGGTCCTCCACGCCGGTGAAGTACCCCGCGTACTCCTTCAGGATCTCGCGGTGGACCGGGGTGTCCAGGGCCAGGACGGGCTTCCCGCAGTACAGCGCCTCGGGTCCCGCGTACCCGAAGCCCTCGTGGGTGCTCGCCGTCACCAGTACCGCGGAGCGCTTGATCTCCCGGATCTTCTCCTCGTCGCCCAGCGGCCCCGCATCGCACTCGACCCCCAAGCGCTCCGCGAGCTCCTCCAGGGGCTTGGGATCCCCCGCCCCCACGATGCGCACCCTGGGCGGCTCCGGCCTTATCATCGACGCCGCCCAGAGGATCCACTCGTGCTGCTTGTGGGGGGCCAGCCTCCCCACGGCGCATATCTGAAACTCCTCCTGCGGGTCGGGGACGGAGTCTATCAGCTCCGAGTCCACCCCGGGGGTGCAGAGGAAAGCACGGAGCCCCAGCAGGTTGGCCTGGCTCAGGGAGAAGAGGGAGGGGACCAGCACGAAGTCGCACCGCCGCATGAGCTCGACTTTTTGATCCAGCCACCGCCTGAACCCCGGGTCGAGGCACCGCGAGGGCATCACGTCCCAGAAGTAGGCGATTTTGACCGCG
>JAFCZZ010000039.1 GCA_019314085.1 Deltaproteobacteria bacterium
CCATCGGGGCGCTGGGACAGGACGAAAACATCGACGTCATTGTCCCCTACTTCTCGGCGGACTACATCACGGTATCGCAACATGATAAGATAGAGAGTGGCCCACAAACCATCATCGAGATTGCCGGGCAGAGTGATAACCCGGTAATCCCCGTTCTATCGAAGTTCGCGGAGGCCCATATGGATGTGGAGCGCGTCAGGCTCTCCGTCTTCTCTTCATTCAGAAAGGCGGGTCTTCCGGTATACTCGACCATCCAGGACCTTATTTACGCGACAAAGAAATATCTTGAGTGGGTCGGAAGACCGTCCAGAAATAACCATTAAAAACGGCTCGTCGCCTTTTCTTATCCTCTCATTGTGCGGCATCTGACCGGGGTCATGCCATCTCGACATGGTTCTTACCGGCATTTTTGCCCCGGTATAATGCCTGATCAGCCCGCGCTATACATGCGTCGATATTCTCATTCTCCCGGCACTCGCTCACTCCGAGCGTTATCGTTATGGTAAACTCATCTCCTCCCTGTCGGACTGATGTCGCGACAATGGTTTCTCTGATACGTTCGGCAACGGTCACGGCAGCCCCTATCTCCGTATCGGGAAGGAGCATCAGAAACTCTTCGCCTCCCCACCGGGCGATGACGTCCTGTTCCCTCAAAACATTCCGTATCTGCCGGCTCACCATGGGGAGGGTCTGATCCCCGATTTCATGCCCGTATCGGTCATTGACAGACTTAAAATTATCGATATCCGCAATGATGAATGAAAGGGGCCGATGAGAGCGTCTGCGACGCATCTTTTCGTATTCTGCGATCTCCATGATATGGCGACGATTGTAAAGCCCCGTCAGTGAATCCGTTGTCGCCATTATCCGGAGCCGTCGTTCGGCCTCACCAACTATCTTACTATAGAAAAAGGCAAGATATCCGAGAGAAACAAAACAGGCTGTAATATTGGCATATCTAAAAATAGAAAGGGTCAAGGGACTAACAACTGTGAGGGGTGGCACGAACCTCATAGCCACATTCATCCCCACATAGAGGACACCTAGAACATTGCCAGGCCAACTTTGCTGCTCGGCTTGCGGGTGGGACTGACAAATATGAGGGGAATGAAAATCAGCAGGTAGTAGTCAAACCCACTATCCCATCCCAGCGATCTCACGGCAAGTGCGGCGTGCCCAATGACCTCTACCCAGGCAAGAAAGATGACCAGTCTGTTGCGCTGCCGGCGCAAAAGCCCGATACAGACGACATAGATGAAAACATGACCATAACCAGAAACGTGGCGCCTATCGAATAGAAAAGCGCGATGAACATCACGTGAACGCCCAGCGCAATCCACATCGCACGCACCAGGATCCGCCAGTACCGGTTATTGGTTGCAGTACCAGGCTTTTGCTCTTCCATAAGGTCTTCTTTTGATACTTCAGATTCTAACGGGGTTTCCACTCTATACCTCGCTTCTTGGGCAACAGTTAAAACAGGAATCGCCGTATATACTCAGCAATGGAGGAGCCTTGGTCTGTGCTGTAACGGGAAAAGGTGAGTTTGAGGATATAACCGGCGTTATAGGAATAGCAACTCAAATAAACGAAAAGGCTTTGATATACCTCAAGAAGGTGTCGAATGGTTGAGCTGGAACACCTGTTTCTACGTTTCTTTCTTCTCCAAGAACTGTTCAGCCAGTTTGAACTTCTGGACCTTTCCACTCGCCGTCAGAGGGATAGGCACGTTGAATTCCCAGAATTTCGGTACCTTGTGGCGGGCAATCTTGCCGGTACAAAATTTTTCGAACTCGTCCGCGGTCGCCTCTTCACCGTCTTCCAGCTCTATGGAGGCGAGAATCTGTTCGCCGTACTTCTCGTCGGGAATCCCAACCCCGTACACATCCTTCACCTTGGGATGTTTGTGTAGAAATTCCACTATCTCCCGGGGATATATATTCTCCCCCCCCCTGATTATCATATCCTTTATCCGTCCGGTAATCCGGAAATAGCCGTCTTTGTCCACCGTTCCCAGGTCGCCGGTGTGTAGCCAGCCCTCTGTATCAATAGCGGCAGCAGTCGCCTCGGGCATTTTGTAATACCCCTTCATCACACAAGGACTTTTCGTGACGATCTCTCCCTGCGTATCCGGGGGAAGGGCCTGCCCCGTCTCCGGATCCACCACACTGCCCTCAATGCCGTCGAGAAGCCTCCCCACGGTCGATACCCGAAGATCCACCGGATCCCCTCTCCGCGTCATGGTCATGACGGGAGAAGATTCGGTCTGGCCGTACGCGATAGTGATCTCAGGGCAGTGCATACCCGTCATAACGTTTTTCATCGCCTCCTCCGGGCAGGGAGCCCCCGCCATGATGCCCGTTCTCAGGGAGGACATATCGAATTTTTTGAAATCCCGATGACTCAGAATGGCTATAAACATCGTGGGGACCCCGTTGATCGCCGTGCATTTCTCGGTTTCTATGAACTCCAGCGCCTTGAGGGGATCAAAACTCTCCAACACGACCATCGTCGAGCCATGGTACACACAATTGAGTGAACTCATGACACATCCGAAACAGTGGAAGAGGGGAACCTGGATCAGGAGACGGTCAGCCTCTGTCATCCCCATAACATCTCCAACCATCCCTGCGTTACTGATCACATTGCGGTGCGTGAGCATAACGCCCTTGGGAAATCCGGTGGTTCCGGAGGTATACTGCATATTAACCACATCGTCCGCGTCAATAGACAGCTCACGGTCCCTCAGTTCTTCATCCGATACCGCCTCGCCCAGCCGTACAATATCATCAAAACAAAAGGGTCTATCGCTCTTTTCTTCGTCTCCTATGTATATGACATTTCTCAGGGGAGGAAGACTGTCCGACTGTATGTTTCCCACACCGGCACCCTTCGCCTCCGGTATAATCTCTTCCACGATCCGCGAAAAGCTTGTATCCCTGTATCCCTCGATATGAACCAGCGTCGTGGAATCGGACTGGTTCAGTATATACTCAAGCTCGTGTGACTTGTAGTTGGTGTTGACCGTTACCAGAACGGCCCCTATCATCCCGAGGCCAAACTGCAGGTGGATCCACTGGGGAACATTGGTGGCCCAGACAGACACATGATCTCCCTTTTTCACCCCGATCGCCAGGAAACCCTTGGCTACCTTCGTACAGGAGATCAGAAATTCGCCGTATGACTCCCTCACGCCGAACTCGGGACACACAAGCGCATCATTCTCAGAAAACTTCGCCGCCGTATCCCTCAAAAGACCGCCCATGGTAATTTTCCTAAAATCAGACATACCCCCCTCTTCCCTAATAAATCTGATGTTTTAGCGAAAAATTAAAACCCCAAGGTCTATATCTACTTGTATATTGCTTTTTTACTACTGTCAAGAAAAATAACTTCACCAAAAGCAATCCTCCCTTCAATGACGTGATATTTGCGTATCGAAACCCCGCTCACCTGTCGGTGACATGTGAAACAAAACAAAAAGGTAGGAGCTGTCACACATGATCAGCAATCGGGAGGTGAAAAGATCACTCTGACCTGCGGCTATACAAAAGGGGAACACCCATTCGAGTAAACCCGCCCCCGTAAGAGTGACGGTTCACATCGTGGATGTTCCCCTGATATGCTTTAAAAAGGTAATGCGTTGCAAAGGTAGCGCAGTGAGCAGCTACCCTCCGTTTCTCGCCACAAACTGTTCGGCCAGCTTGAATTTCTGGACTTTTCCACTTGCGGTCAGTGGAAGAAGCGCGTTGAATTCCCAGTATTTCGGTATCTTAAACCGGGCGATTTTGTCGGTGCAAAAATCCTTGAACTCCTCCGCGGCCGCCGCTTCATTGTCTTTCAGCGCTATTGATGCGAGAATCTGCTCACCGTATTTCTCGTCGGGAACCCCGACCACATACACATCCTTAACCTTGGGGTGCTTGTAGAGAAAATCCTCTATCTCGCGGGGGTATATATTCTCTCCACCCCTGATTATCAGGTCTTTTATCCGCCCGGTAATCCGGAAGTAGCCGTTCTCGTCGACCGTTCCCAGGTCGCCCGTGTGCATCCAGCCCGCTGCGTCAATAGCCGCATCGGTCTCCTCAGACATCTTGTAGTACCCCTTCATCACGCTGGAACCTCTTGATACGACTTCTCCCTGCGTATTTGGGGAAAGATCCTCACCGGTTGCCGGATCGACCACCTTGCCTTCAATACCGTCGAAGAATCTCCCCACCGTCGATATCCGGAGATCCACCGAATCATTTCTCCTCGTCATGGTCATAACGGGAGAAGTTTCCGTCATTCCATACGCGATGGTGACTTCGGGACAGTGCATCTTCGTCATAACGTCTCTCATCGTCCCCTCCGGGCAGGGAGCGCCCGCCATGATACCGGTTCGCATCGAAGATATATCAAATTTATCGAAATCCGGATGACTCAGAATGGCTATAAACATCGTGGGGACCCCGTTGACAGCCGTGCATTTCTCATTTTGCAAAAATTCCAGCGCCTTGAGGGGGTCAAAGCTCTCCAGCAGAACCATCGTGGAGCCATGGCATACACAACCGAGCGAGCTTACAACACAACCAAAACAGTGGAACAGGGGAAGGTGAATCAGGAGGCGATCGGCCTCTGTCATCCCCAAGGCGAACTGGAGGTGAGCCCACTGCGGAACATTGGTGGCCCAGACAGACACGTGATCACCCTTCTCCACACCGATCGCCATGAACCCCTTAGCTACTTTCGTGCAAGAATCCAAAAATTCGCCATATGTTTCCCTGACACCAAATTCGGAGAGACAAGCGCTTCATTCTCCGGAAATCTCGACGCTGTTTCTCTCAAAAGGCTACCCATAGTAATTTCTCTAAAACTAGACATGACTTTTAACTCTTCCTTCCATAAATAGATTATACGAGTTAGAGAAAAATCGTACCTTCCCGGCCCGCGCGCGCGTTCTACATCACTTTCTTATAAGTGTCAAGGGAGGATACCGCCCATGCGGTGTCAAGAGAGAATAACGTCCATGAAAACAGATCAACCCTAGAAAAACACTATATATTGTGTCCTAGTTTTCTACAACACATCCCATAGTGTTTTTTCTTTACAAAGGCATATGACTCTGGTAGATTTTCTCGTGTAGATGCATAAACCGTGATCTTATCGAAACCCGGCACAGGATTTTGCCACATGAAACTGAAAAAACTGGAAATACTGGGATTTAAATCCTTCAGAGACAAAACCCCCATCGACCTCTCGCGCGATATTAACGCTATTGTGGGTCCGAACGGTTGCGGAAAAAGCAACATCGTGGACGCCATACGGTGGGTCATGGGTGAACAGCGCATCACGGTGCTCCGCGGAAAAAAGATGGAGGATGTCATATTCAACGGGAGCGACGACGCATCCGCGGTCGGCATGGCGGAGGTATCCATGACCCTGGAGAGCAATGGCCATAAAGTGCCGGAAAAATACGCCAGCTATCGGGAGATTACCGTCTCACGAAAGGTGTTCCGCGAAGGTGAGTCTGAATATTCCATAAACAAGGTCCCCTGCCGCCTCCTCGATGTGAAGGAATTTTTCATGGACGTGGGTGTCGGCGCACGAACCTATTCGATAGTAGAGCAGGAGAGGATATCCAATCTCGTTGAGGCGAAACCGGAGGAGAGGCGACAGTTCATCGAGGAAGCGGCGGGGATCATGAAATACAAGACACGGAGGGATTCCGCTTCCCGCAAGATGGAGGCAACAAAGCAGAACATTGTTCGCCTGACCGACATCCTGAGAGAGGTGCGTTCGCAGCTGAATGCCACGTCACGACAGGCAAAAAAGGCCGAACGGTACCGGGAGCTGAAAAAGGATATCAAGGAACAGCAACTAGCCCTCTCTCTCCAGACCTACTCGGAACTGGCCTCGAGAATAAAGGATTCTGAAAGGTTGCGCATCCCGCTGGATGAAAAAGCCCTAGCGGCCCAGACACAGCTGAAGGCCCTGGAGTCCGCCATTGAGGAGGTCAGGACCCGGCTCGTCGAGAGCGAAGATGCGATAGGGAAGCTCCAGGACCGATACTACGGCATAAAGAACGATATCAACATCGGGGAACAGAAGATAAAATTCGCCCAACAGACCATCTTGCAACTGGAGGACAAAAAGAAAAGGGACCTCGGAGAGATAGAAACGCTCACGGAACGCAGGACGGCCACAGAGGGCGAGGTAGCCCTCCTGAAGGAACAGATGGCCGAATCGGACGGGATTATTGCGGGCATGAAGGGAGCACTCGACGGCGACCGGGAGACCGCCGATGTCCTGAAGGCTGCGGAGCTGGAGGTGAGCGAAGAACTGGAAAGGGAAAAATCCAAGCATATCGACGCGATAACCGAAAACGCCCGGTTGGGCAATCTCCTCATATCTCTCACAAAGAACCTCGAAGACCTGAAGAGGAAGGAACAGAGGGAAGACGGAGAACTGGATGAAAACAACAAGAAGCTGAGTGGCCTAGAGGATGATCTCACAGTCGTGAAGTCCGCCCTGTCATCCGACATGGAGAGGATCGAACTCCTCAGGAAAAAAGAGATCTCCACAAGAGAAGAACTAGCCGCTGTAAAAAATACTCTCAAGACCATAGAGACACAGATCGAAACACTCAGGGAAGAGATAGGGGCGAAGAAATCGCGGCTTGCGTCCCTCAGCGAGCTTCAGGAAAGACATGAGTGGTGTGATGAAGGAACGCGGCACATACTGGAAGCGGCGCACAGCGGCGCACTGGAGGAAGATATCAAGGGGCTGGTGGCGGATCATATTGAAGTCCCGAAGCAATATGAGATAGCCGTCGAGGCCGCCCTGGGAGACAAGCTTCAGTATATCATTGTCGAAAGCCAGAGAAACGGAATTCAGGCTATCGACTACCTCAAAAAGAACGCCTCCGGGAGAGGAAGCTTTGTGCCGTTGAAGACCGGCACGAAACCTCCCCCTGCCCGACCGGAGTGTCCCGAGGGGGTTTTCAGGCTGTGTGACCTTGTCCACGCCACCGATGAGGCATTCAGGGGGGGTATTCATCGCCTCCTGGAAGACATCCTCCTGGTTCCTGATCTGGCTGCCGCTGTGCGCCTGTCGGAGAAGGGAGTCCCCGGGGAAACCTATGTTACGCCCGAAGGAGATCTGCTCAGATCTGACGGGGTGCTGACGGGGGGAAGCGCAAACGGAGGGGGCTCTTCACTGGCCGACAAGAGAGAGATCGCGGAACTGGAAGGGCAGATCGAAGAGTTGATGAATGTGTTTGAGGGCGAGAAGGAAAAGAGGGACGCACTGGGCAACACCATAGTCCGTCTTGAGGAGAAAACCGCCCAGGTGCGTTCGGAGATACACGGGGTGGAGATGGAGATCAACGGACGGGAAAAGGATATAGAAAGGCTGGAAGGCGAAATCCGATGGATCGGACAGCGCATCAATGTTCTCGTCTTCAACAGGGAAAATCTTGAATCCGAGGAGACGGCCACGGTGGAAAAGATCGCGGCTGTCAAGGGCGATATTGCCTCCCGCAAGAGCGAGGTAGAGGTGGGGGACCGGCGCATCGCGACCCTTCAGGAAAAATGGAAAGAGGCCCGAAGGGAACTGGAAGAGAGCGAGCGAGACCTGACTGAAAAGAAGATCCTCCTGATCTCTGCCGAGGAGAAAAGGAAATCGGGGATTGAAACCATTTCACGGCTGGAGGGGACCATATCAGAGACACGTGCCCGCATAGAATCGATGGTTGGGGAAACAAAGGCCTGCGAGGCAAAGACGGCCGAAGCCGTAGAGAACATAAAGGGTGAGGAGGGAAGCCTGAAGGCCCTCTATACCAGCCACACGGAGGCTGAAGAGGAGCTGACGACAAAAAGGGCACAGCACGGAGAAGAAAATGTCGTCCACAAGCAGAAAGAGCAGGAACTCCGAAACGCGCGGAAGGCATCTGAAGACCTCTCACGACAGCTGAGTGAGCTCGAGATGGAAACCCGCGAAGTGGTCATCCAGGCCAAGACACTGAGAGAGGGTGCACACGAAAAACAGGACGTCGATCTCGACGCCTCTCTGCCGGGATTCGAGGCAGTGAATGAATCCGAAGCGGAAGAGCTGAGAAAGAAGCTTGAAACACACAAAAAGAGGCTGGATGAGTTTGGAGAGGTAAACCTCCTGGCCCTGAGCGAACATGAAGAGCTCCAGGAACGCCACGATTTCCTGGCAACCCAGATAAAAGACCTGAACTCCTCGCTGGACACCCTCCAGAAGACGATAACGAGGATCAACCAGATATCCAGGAAGCGATTTTCGGAGACCTTTGAAGCCGTGAACAACCATTTCAAGGAGGTCTTCCCCCGGCTCTTCCCTGGTGGAAAAGGCTTCCTCCGCCTGACCGATGAATCCGACATGCTGGAAACGGGTGTGGACATAGATATACAGATCCCCGGAAAGAGGCGACAGAACCTGTCCCTTCTGTCAGGTGGAGAGAAGGCACTCGCTGCGGTGGCCTTGATATTTGCCATCCTTATGCACCGTCCGTCCCCCTTCCTGATCCTCGACGAGGCGGACGCGCCCCTCGACGATGCGAATATTTCTCTCTTCAGGAAGCTGGTGGACGATATCTCCGAAAATTCACAGGTCATATTCGTCACCCACAATAAAACCACGATGGAGGCCGCGGACAACCTGATCGGCGTAACCATGCAGAAGAACGGCATATCAACCACGGTTTCCGTGAGCATGAACTGACGTCCGCGGGAACTCACACATCCCTCCCCCACAGATCACCTCCTTGCCATCCCCGGTAAAGTCGTTTATAGTAACGGCAGTCCGGGGTACACCTGGGCCAATATCCGGAAGAATCGAGTGCGAAAATCATAGAAATGAAAAACGACGACGATAAAGATTTTTTTGCAAGGCTTACAGAGGGTCTGTCAAAGACAAGAAAAGGGTTTGTCAGGAATTTGGACGAGATGATCTCGGGGGAAAAGATCATCTCCAGAGACATCTTTGAAGATATCGAGGAGATACTGATAGGGGCTGATCTGGGTCCCGCTTTCACCTCTGACCTGATTGAAGAGATGCGATACCGGGCGAAGAGAAACGAGCTTGACAGTCCGGACGCACTCAAGAGGGTCATGAAGGACCATATGACAAGCATCCTCAAGAAATGCGAATCGCCGCTGAAGATCCCCAAGGGGGAACCCTACACGATCATGGTTGTCGGGGTGAACGGAACAGGGAAGACCACTACGATAGGAAAGATGGCATCCCGTTTTAAAAGGAACGGCATCCCCCTGCTCCTGGTCGCAGCCGACACCTTCAGGGCAGCGGCCATTGAACAGCTTGGGATATGGGCGGAGAGAACCGACGCGCCGTTTATCAAGCAGAAGATGGGGGCGGATCCCTCCGCGGTTGTCTTTGACGCTATCCACGCGGCAGAGGCGAAAAAGGCTGTCATGCTCGTCGACACGGCGGGGAGGCTCCACACAAAGACAGTCCTCATGGACGAACTCAAAAAAATCAAACGGATCATGGACAGAGAGCTCCCGGGCGCCCCGCATGAGACCCTCCTCGTTCTCGACGCGACCACCGGACCCGGCATAGCCCTGACCAAACTGGACGGAACGGCAAAGGGCGGGATCATCATACGGATAGCGCAGGAGATGGGAATACCGATCCGATACATAGGCGTCGGTGAAGGGGTGGACGACCTGCGGCGATTTAAGGGCGAGGAGTTTGTAGACGCGCTGTTCGGGGGGTAAAGGTGTCATGGAAAAGATATTCGCCATCGGTGACATTCACGGGTGCCTTTCCAAGCTGGAGACACTCATTCCTCAAATCGACATCGACAGCGACAATGACACCCTCGTCTTCATCGGGGATTACATAGACAGGGGCCCCGACCCCAGGGGTGTCGTAGACTTCGTCCTCGATCTCAGGGAGAAGATACACACGGTCATATGCCTCAAGGGAAATCACGAACAGATGTTCCTTGACTATGTATGTCATGACATGGACGAAGACTTCTACCTCTTCAACGGTGGAGATACCACAATCGCCTCGTACGGATACCGCAAGACACGTGGAGTGGAAAAAATCGACGTTCCGGATAGCCATATGGACTTCTTCCGTTCTCTGCTTCCCTGGTACGAAACGGATAATTACATCTTCGTCCACGCGGGGCTCAGAGACCGGATCCCCCTGCAGGACCAGGATGTCCATGACCTGTTGTGGGTGCGCTACGAGTTTATACGGTCTTCCTACGACTTCGGCAAGACCGTCGTCTTCGGTCACACCCCTGTATCACATGCAGAGCCTCTCTTCCTTCCCGGGAGGATAGGAATCGACACGGGAGCCGTCTACGGCGGGCCTCTTACCTGCGTGGAGTTGCCTCTACAGAAGATATATCAGGCATAGGCATGAAAATCATTGAATGCATCCCCAATTTCAGCGAGGGAAAAGACTCCACAATCATCACGGCCATCGCGGACGCAGCGGCGGGAATTGCCGGCGTCAGAGTCGTTGACTTCAGCATGGACTGCGATCACAACCGGAGCATCCTGACCCTTATCGGCACACCGCAGACCGTCCTGAACGGGGCCATAGCGGCCTGCGACCGGGCCGCGGAATTGATAGACATGAGGGAACATTCCGGCTGCCACCCCCGCATCGGCGCGGTTGACGTCGTCCCCTTCGTTCCCCTGGAGGGCTCGCAGATGGTGGACGCAGTGGAGATAGCGCACCGGTTTGGACGCACCTTCGCCCACAGGCATGATGTCCCCGTCTACTTCTACGGAGAGGCGGCGCTCAGCCGGGGGAGAAAGAGACTGGCGGACATTCGGAGAGGACAATACGAGACCCTCGAAGACAGGATGAATGACCCCGCATGGAAACCCGATGTTGGTCCTTCCCAGGCCAACCCGCGGCTAGGGGCGACTGCCGTGGGGGCGCGCAAGCCCCTCATCGCATTCAACATAAACCTCAATTCAAATGATATAGGACTCGCGCAGCAGATAGCCCGGTCGATACGGCAATCAAGCGGGGGGCTCAGCCATGTTCAGGCCCTGGGGGTGATGCTCGAAAGCAGAGACATCGCCCAGGTCTCGATGAACCTTGCCGATCATGAGGTAACGTCCATCCGCACAGTCTTCAACGCCGTACACAAGCAGGCTACCGGGAAGGGGGTCGATATCCTCGAATCCGAACTGATCGGCCTCTTGCCCCGCGCCGCCCTTGAGGGAATAACGCCGGATAAGATCAAACTCGTTGATTTTTGCGAGGAAAGAATTATAGAAAACCACTGCCTGGCACCGATATCCTCAGGGAAATAATCCTCCCAATATCGTTGACTCTCTCCTTAAATAATGTTAGAAATCGCACCTTCATATACATGTGCCCTCGTAGCTCAGTAGGATAGAGCAACGGATTCCTAATCCGTGTGCCGTGTGTTCGAATCACACCGGGGGTACCAGCCATCAAAGGGTTACAGAAAAATCACCTGTAACCCTTTTCTTGTTTATCGCTATTTATCCCCACCCTCTCCCCACTTTAATCAAGTTTCATCGTTCCAATCTTTTTATTTTAACTTCGCATAAACTG
>JAFCZZ010000387.1 GCA_019314085.1 Deltaproteobacteria bacterium
CACGCGTCTCTCTGGACCGTATCACGTAGAATGCCTCATCCCTGACAAGGACCTCCGGGACCCTCGGCCGTGAGTTGTAGTTTGAAGACATGGAAAAACCGTAGGCTCCGGCACTCATAACAGCCAGAAGCTCACCCCGTTCCAGCCCGGGGATGGCCCTGCCTCGGGCAAGATAGTCGCCCGATTCACAAATAGGGCCGACCACATCGGACAAGATATCCTTTCTCCCCTTGATCTCAACAGGCTGGATCTTGTGGTACGAATCGTACAGGCTGGGCCTCAGCAGATCATTCATCCCCGCATCAACGATGACAAACCTTTTGTCCGCATTGGTCTTTGTGTACAGGACCTCCGAGACCAAAACCCCCGCATTTCCCACGATCACCCTCCCCGGTTCAAGAATGAAGGTGCAGTCGATATCCCGCGCCCTGTCCATAATAGCCTTCGCGTAATCCGTAGGATGAGGTGGCGTTTCCTGATCATAGGTAATCCCCAGACCTCCCCCCAGATCCAGATATCGGATGCCGATCCCTTCATTCCTGAGGGACGCGATCAGCTCCTTCAGGGCAATCCACCCCTATGGCTTCTATGTGATCCAGTTTTCCGGCATGCCGGTACCCTTCCAGGGATCTTTTGATATCGATTCCGAATTTATTTTCTTTCATCCCGGTCGATATATGGGGATGTGTCATGGGATCTACGTCGGGGTTCACACGCAGAGATATCCGTGCAACGACACCCATTCTTCCGGCGCATGCATTGATCACCTCAAGCTCCTGTGAGGATTCCACATTAAACATGAGGATATCGTTCTCCAGTGCGTATCGTATCTCTTCCTCCCTTTTGCCTACCCCGGAATAGACTATCTTGCGGGGATCGCCCCCTGCCTCCAAGGCCCGGTAGAGCTCTCCCCCGGAGACAATGTCGATTCCACTTCCCTCGTTGATGAATATCCTGAGGATGGCCCCATTGGAATTGGCCTTCGCGGAAAAGCAGACGATATGCGGTATATCCCTGAACGCCGAATCAAAGACCTCAAAGTGTCTCTTAAGCGTCCTGTGGCTGTAAAGATAGAATGGGGTCCCCACGGCCTCTGCCACCGTGAGAACCGGCACGTCTTCACACCACAGCTGATTGTCTACATAGTGAAAATAATGCATGATGTACCCGTTCCGACCTCAGGGAATAGTTATCTCCGCGGTATTGGATTTCTCTCCACATATACCGGAGGAGGTGCATATCACCAGCCGGTAAGAATAGGAAAAGCCCTTTTTGATGTTTTCATCCACGTACCTGAATCTCCCTTCCTTCTTCGATCGTGCATCACGAAGCGGCAGATATTCCAGAATAGCATATACACGGGGGCAGGTGGGGCACTCCCTGCCATCCGTCTTCAACGCACTCCTGAAAATCCTCACATGTCCCGCACGATCCCACCGGCCGGTGATACCCCATTCCAGGACAGCCCTCTCGCCATCGACAGACACCTCAAGATTCGAGGTCTCCTCAGGATAGCTGTCGTCAGGATACCGCGGATCCGCTTTTTTCCCGCAGCCGGCGAACAGCAGAACCAGGGAAACCGTCGCCACTCCAAAGATTATCCACAATCTGTTTTTCTTTATCATACGCTCTCTCCACCGGGTTTAATCAATGTTCGCAGATTCTATTTCTTCTAACCTTTTGAGCACGGCCTCTTTGGCCGTTCCGCCGATGGTGTTCCTCACGTTGATCGAATCATCGACCCCCATACAGGCATAGATCTCTGCATCGGCATCCTTCCAGAACAGGCGGATTTCCTCTATGTCGAGGGCACGCATCTCCTTCTGTTTTTCAATGCAGTACCCAACGAGACGTCCCACAATCCCGTGCGCCTCCCTGAAGGGGATTCCCTTCATCACGAGGTAGTCCGCAACATCCGTTGCCGTGGAGAACCCCCCCGCGGCAGCCTCCAGCATCGCGGCCCGATTGAACGTCAGGGTTTCCGTCATGTCCGCAAGAACGGCAAGGGCAGCCTTGACCGTGTCAACCGCATCAAACAGTGGTTCCTTGTCTTCCTGGAGATCCCGGTTGTAGGTCATGGGAAGCCCCTTCATGACGGTCAGTATCGCCGTCAGGTCCCCGTAGACGCGCCCGGTCTTACCCCGTATCAATTCGGCCACATCGGGATTCTTTTTCTGGGGCATGATGCTGCTGCCGGTGGTAAAGGCATCCGACAGGGCAACAAACCCGAACTCTCCGCCGGACCAGAGAATTAGATCCTCGCAGAAGCGACTCATATGCATCATCAGCAGGGACGCATCAAAGATGACCTCCGCGACAAAGTCCCGATCCGAAACGGCATCCATGCTGTTTTTTGAGACCTTGGGAAAATCAAGCAACTCGGCCACATATTCCCGGTCTATGGGGAATCCTGTACCTGCCAAGGCCGCCGATCCCAGAGGCATAACATTGATCCGCCCCCGGCACTCCCCGAACCGCTCGGCATCCCTGTTCAGCATCTCCCAGTAGGCAAGAAGATAGTGAGCCAGGAGAACCGGTTGGGCCTTCTGGAGATGCGTGTAACCGGGCAGGATGGTATCGATCTCCCGCTTGGCCACGCGAACGAGGGCAGCCTGGAGCTCCGCTACCAGATCGAGGACATGTGTCACCTCATCCCGCAGGTACAGCCTCATGTCGAGGGATATCTGGTCGTTTCTGCTCCGTGCCGTGTGGAGCTTCCCCCCCACCTGACCGACACGCTCTATCAGAGATGTCTCTATCGCCATGTGGATATCTTCCAGATCGGAAGAAAAGGAGAAGGTCCCCGCCTCCATATCCCTCAGTATATCTTGCAGGCCAGCTATGATCACCTCGGCATCCTCCGCAGAGACAATCCCCTGCGCGGCAAGCATACGGCAATGTGCAACAGACCCCGCAATATCATACGCATACAGTCTTCTATCGAAATGGAGAGAGGAGGTGAATTCCTCCACCCGTTTGTCGGTGGGCTGCGAAAATCGTCCTCCCCACGGCTTTTTCTGTCCGGGCATAGGTAAGCTCCGTCATACCATCGGTTATTTTTTCAACAGCGCCTGCATCTTCAATCTGAGCGCATTGAGCCTGATAAACCCCGTGGCATCCTTCTGATCATACACGTCATCTTCCTCGAAAGTGGCCAGTTTTTCACTGTAGAGTGATGAGGGGGCCTTGACACCCACCGGCGTGCAATTCCCCTTGTACAACTTTAGACGAACGGTCCCGGTTACATCCCTCTGCGCCTCATCGATCATCGTCTGGATCATCTCTCGCTCGGGTGAATACCAGAACCCGTTGTATATGATCTGCGCATACTTGGGCATGATGGAGTCGCGTATGAGCATCGCCTC
>JAFCZZ010000388.1 GCA_019314085.1 Deltaproteobacteria bacterium
AGGCGCTTCTTCCAGTATTGGTGGAACCTCTCCTTCGGCAGGTACGTGCTGAACTCGTCCACGAATCCGCTTCTAGGGTTGGACTTTGGCATGATCATCTTGGTACCCGACGGGAGGAGCTTGATTCGGTACGCGCTGGCTTTGCGCTGCCATCCTTTTAGCGGCGTGACGTCAATCCTGTAGAAGTCCTCTGCATCGCGGAGGAACCGCAGCACGCGTTGAAAGGTCGGAGTGGTCAAAATAAGACAGCTCACGACCGTTCCCATGGTGTCGAAGACGGCATTCAGGGCCTGAACGCTTTTGCGATCCGAAAACCACTTCATCGACCCCGCCGCCACCCCGGCATCGTCAAGGGTCAGAACGGGCCAGACTTTGGCATTCTTCGCCAGCTCGTGGATCACTTGGAGGAGTTCGTACGTGTCGAATATCATGGAGTCCATTGCGAGCCTCCAGGCCTCCTCTTCCTCGCACCCGTACGCCATGAACACCTGCTGCATGGTCTTCAGGGCGTAGATGCTCTTGCCGACGCGCCTGTGGCCGTACACCAGGGCCCCCAGAAACCCGTATGGATGCTTTTCCACGATTTTTTTGGCGAGAATCAGCGTCGGTTCCCAGACCTTCTCGCTGTTCGTGAAGTCCCGCGTCAGTATCTCGCTCATCCCTTCCCCCTCTCCCGCCTGTCGATCGGCATCGCACGCCCGAGATAGTCGTGAACCTCCAGGGCGTACCGGATCGCCTCGAAAAGAGAGTCCGCGAGCTCCCACAGAAGTGCCCTTTCGTGCGCATTCTCCGCGCGCCTGCGAAGGTATGGGTTCTTTATTCTCGTGTTCCGTATCCTCTCCAAGTGTTCCCCCACGTCTATCCCCGATTCCAGCAGGTGCTCCTTGACGGTTCGCTGCAGGTCCGAGGTGAGCTCCATGTACAGGGTGTAGACCGCGTCCGGATAGTTGGGCCTCCCGTCCACCCTCAGCCGCCTGCACTGCGACAGCGCGGAGAGGAGTTCCTGCTGGTAGTTCAGCGGCCAGAGCTTCCGCTCGGGTGCTTCCTCCGCGTCAGCCTCGACCATATCTCATCCCTCAGAATTCTGTACTGTTCCAGGTTTTTCCTGGCGAGCGTGAAGTCATAGTCCTGGAGAATCCGCCTTGCTTCCTCCAGGCTCCTGCACGCGGCGATGCGCTTTTCGGCCTCCCGCTTCAACTCCTCCCGCCACTTCCCCCGACCCATTGCTGCTATTTTTTCCCTGATCGCTCGCTCGTCCTCCCCCCTGAGCAGCCCCACCGCCTCCGTTATCGGGGTGATCCAGTCTCCTCCGCGCCTTTCCTCTGCGAGCGACTCGTGGATTTTCAGCGCAATTCCCTCGTAGTAGATGTCGTCGTTCGTGGTCATGGCCAACACCTCAGGGCAGGGGCATTTTAATGCCTCCGCGCGCGAGGTAGATCATCAAGCCTATCGCTATGATTATAATAGCGATGCCGAGGAGCGTGGTGAACTTGATATCCAGACGCGGGCCCATCTTCAGCTCCGCGACGCGCTTGGCTATCCGGGCGTGAATCACCGCCGGGTTGATGTTGTGCTTCACGAACTTCTTGAACTGGCTGTACGTCACCCCGGGAAGAACCACCTTTTTCCCTTCCTTGTCCTCGAACTCCGTCCTCATATCCAGATCCTCGCCCCTCTCCACGGCTTTCTCCAGCTCCTCTATGTCGTTGATGTGCTTCTTTTCCTGCAGCCACCTGGTGTAGACGGCATACTTGAGTGGGATGCCGTAGGCGCGGTTCTCCGTTGCACGAAGAACCGGGATCCCCCCCAGCGACGAGACCGAACCCTCGGTCACCAGGTAGTCTGCGTCCTCGGTCGTCCACAGTCCCTGCCCGGCATTCTCGACCGGTTTGAGCAGGAGCTCTGTGCCGTCCTCGGTCTCGAGCAGCACCAAGGGGGAGGACGGACCGCTCCTGAACAGCGTCCAGAGGATCCCGCCTTTTGCCCTCCGCATGTAGACCAGCATCACGCAGATCCCAAGTGCGAACGCTATCAGGTGCCAGATCATTCCACCACCTCGACCACTTGTGGCCTCTCCTCCTCCTTTCTTCCGAATATCCTCCCGAGCTTGCTCAGTATCCTGCCTCTCCCCTCCTCGACCGCCCCCGATCCCTCCACGACCTGGTGCCTGACGAGCGTCTGTGTCGTCTGCATCTTGCGCTCGAAACCCCTCCTCCCCCTCGACAGCCTGGCCCTGAGCCAAGCCCGGAACTGCGTTATCGCCATGTCCTCCTCCCACGAGAACTCCCACTCCGTCCGCGACATCATGTACTGCATTATCGTCTCATCGAAGTCCGCCAGTATCTGCTCCACCTCCTCCTGTGTCAAGTTTGCGAGAACGAGATCCTTCGACGCAAAGCCCCAGAAGATCTTTTCCAGTTCCTTGTCGATGTCCCAAGAAGATACCAGCGAGGTTATGAAGTCCGATACCTCTTGCTCCCTTGTTCTCTCATCGCCCTGTCTCCCGTCATCCAAGGGAACGTAATCTTGGGCAAACAATTCACTGCCTCCCAGACCTTCTAAACGTCTCGAGCGAGAGGTAGACGAAGTTGAGGAGCGCGACGATGCCAAGCAGGAAGAAGAAGTAGGCGAGCCCTTGGGCACCTTCGTAGGTCTGATAGGTCGTCTCCCACGCCCCGTTCACGAACTCGGCGTGTGGGATCTCGATGGGCCAAACCGTCATGCTGGTCGTGAACGACAACACCATCGCAAGCACCGAGAAGATGATGTTCTCCTCCCGGATTGCCAGGATCAGGAGGAGAATCGAGAAAGTCGCGCAGAAAAGCGTCAGGTGTATCAGCATTCTTCCTCGAAAAGCGTCAGGTGTATCAGCATTCTTCCTCCCCCTCCAAGAATCTTTTGTAGTGATCCAGGGCCTCGCGCACGAGCTGGCTGACCGTGAGCCTACGGCTATTTATCCACTCGATCTGATCTTCGCGCAGATTTATGCTGATGTTCCTGTACCTCACTTTCCTCTCGGGAATCAGCTTTCCGAGCGGCATCGCGCCCTTAAAAAATACATTAACTGACGATTAATTAATTTTTCCGTCTAAAAGAAAAAAAGAGAAGAGGCGGATCGACCGCGTTTGTCCGCCTCTTTTGTCATCCCTGCTGTCTCCGTCGTTGCCCTGTTATCCCCGTTTATCTCCGCCTTCTAGTGCCGCCGCCGAACGCCAGTAGCACGCCGATGATCGCCGACGCCACGAGCACTATGAGAATGATCGGGGCCATGCTGAACGCGTTATATATCGCGTTCGCAATCTCCGTCAGGATACTGCTGTTGTCC
>JAFCZZ010000389.1:0-2840 GCA_019314085.1 Deltaproteobacteria bacterium
GATGACGACCGGCTGACGGTTTGACAAATCCCTGTTTCCGAAATAACAAGTGGTGCCCCGTGAACCAGGCGGCACGGTTCAAGGGCGAATCTCTATCTTGAGAAGCATGAAAAGAAAAGGAGGAAGACGTTTGAAGATACTGCGCATTGATATGTCACAGCTCAAAACGGACACGGAGGCACTGCCCGAAGCCTATACCCTGATCGGTGGCAGGGGGTTCATTGCCAAGATCATGAACAGTGAGGTCCCGCCCGATACCGATCCGCTGGGACCGGACAACAAGCTGATCATCGCCGCGGGACCGCTGGCGGGGACCATGGCGCCTTCGCTCGGCCGCATATCGCTGGGGTGTAAGAGCCCGCTCACGATGGGGATCAAAAAATCGAACGTGGGGGGGCCAGCCTCCCAGAAACTGGACAAACTGGGCATACGAGGGGTCATCATCGAAGGGGCCCCCGAAGAGGGGAAATGGCATGTCCTGAAGATATCGAAGGAAGGCGCCTCACTGGAGCCTGCCGACGAATACGTGGGAATGAACAACTACCGGCTCGCCGAGGAACTGTATAAGAAGTATGGCGACAAGATCACCACTATTACCATCGGTGCCGCCGGTGAACGAAAATACACGGGGGCATCAATCGCCCTGGGGGACACCTACGGAGACCCCTCACGGGCGGCCGGCAGGGGGGGAATCGGGGCCGTTATGGGGGCCAAGGGACTGAAGGCGATCGTCATCGACGACACCGATTCCGAGAAGATCACCCTGGCCGATCCGGCCGCGTTCAGAGAGACGGTCAGAAACTGGGTAGATATTATTAGAAAGGATGTGGGCTGCGGCCTCTTCCATATCTTCGGGACACCCCTCGCGGTTTCGAACCTCAGCATGGTGGGGAGCATGCCTGCCAGGGGAAATACCTCGGGGAGGCACGAGGACTTCAGGAAGGTCAGCGGAGAGGCCATCAAGAATAATGTCTGGGAGCGGGGAGGCAAGATGCACGGCTGCATGCCGGGGTGTGTCGTCCAGTGCTCGATCATCTATAACGGCCCTGACGGAGAGCGCCTCTGTTCCGCCCTCGAATACGAGGCAATCGGTCTTCTGGGCACCAACCTCGACATCATCGACCTCGACGCCATCGCCCGGATGAAATTCCTGTGCGACGACATCGGTCTCGACCTGATCGAGATGGGCGGCTCCCTGATCGTCGCCGTATCGGGAGGCCGATTGAAGATGGGAGACGCCGAGGGGGCGATCAGACTCCTCGAGGAGATCGGGGAGGGAACAGATTTTGGTGCGGTCCTCGGGAACGGGGCTGTGTCCACGGGGAAGGCCCTGGACGTCAAGCGGGTACCGGTCTTCAAGGGACAGGCCATCCCCGCCCATGACGGCCGGGCCGCCAAGGGTATCGGCGTGACCTACGCCACGAGCCCCATGGGTGCCGACCATAATGCCGGTCTCACCTACAAGAGACCGGGGCAGAAGACGGGGCAAATCGAAAACTCGCTCGCCTTTCAGATCAGGGCGGCGGCCTGCGACACCATTGGCTACTGTCTCAATGCCGTTCCCGGCGGTCAGACCTCGGTCTACGGATTCTTTGCAGACCTCCTCAACGCCCGCTACGGTATGACCCTCACCGTGGACGACCTGGTGGAGATCGGCAAACAGACCCTGAAGGATGAAAACGTCTTCAACAACCAGGCGGAATTCAGTAAGATATGGGAACCCTACCCGGAGTTCTACCGGACGGAACCCCTCCCGCCGACCAACCGGGTCTTCGATGTCGAAGACAGTGAGATCAAGGATATCTGGAACCGAATCGATGCCTACAAGGAAAAGGAGAAGGCCTGGGAGGTGCGGATCCCCCATCTGCCCTCCATGCTGATAGGGGCGGGCGTCCTGGCAAAAATCGGCCGCCAGGCGAAAAGCCTGAAGATCACCAAGGCCCTCTTTCTCTGTGATCCCGTCATGAAGCAGATCGGGCGCGCCGACGAGATCATCGGCAACCTCGCCGCCAACGGCATCAAGGTGGTGCTCTTTACCGATATCGAACCCGATCCCCCTATCTGGGAAATCGATAACCTGGGTGAGCTTTACGCAAAGGAGGCCTGCGACGGAATCATCGCCATGGGGGGTGGAAGCTCCATGGATGCGGCCAAGGCTCTCTCCGTGCGGGTGACTCATCCCGGCCACATGTCGGAGTACGAGAGCCTCGCAGGAGGAACCGGGAAGATAAAAGATATTCTCCCTCCGGTCATCTGTATCCCGACCACATCGGGGACGGGGAGCGAGGCGAACACCTATGCGGTCCTCACCGACACGGAGCGAGGGATCAAGTTCATCATCATGAGCGAAATCATGGTCCCGAACGTGGCGATCATCGATCCCGAAGTGACAAGGACCATGCCGAAGAGCCTCACCGCCGAGACGGGAATCGACTCCCTCGCCCACTGTATCGAGGGGTACGTGGGGACTCTGATGCCTTACCATCCCTACTATTCGACGCTGGCCTACTACGGGATCAAGCTGGTCGGCAAGAGTCTCCCCCGGGCCTACCATACCCCCGACGATCTGGAGGCGCGGACGGATATGGCCATGGCGGCCGTCTATGGCGGCGCCGCATTTACCAAGGGGCTGGGTGTCGGACACAACCTCGGTCACGTCATCGGCGCCCGGTACCATATCTCCCACGGAAAATCGATCGCTCCGGGTCTGCTCTGCTTCGCCCGGGTAAACGAAAAGGCCTGCAGAGAGGATTTCGAGGACCTCGCCTGGACGCTGAACCATTCGAAAAACCTGGAAGAGGGGCTGCGTAAACTGTACGAAGAGGTCGGCATGCCCACCC
>JAFCZZ010000389.1:2850-4810 GCA_019314085.1 Deltaproteobacteria bacterium
CCACCCGGTTCAGGGACCTGGGGGTACCGGAGGAAGACCTGCCGAGGATCGCCTTCGAGGCGTCAAAGGATGTGGTCAATATCGTCGGCAACCCCATTCCCCTCGAAGAACGCCAGTTCCTGGAACTGCTGAAGGAATTCTATTAGAAGATCCTTTCCCAAGCACACAAAAAAGCCCCCTTCCGGAACGGAAGGGGGCTCATCGTTTTATCGAAGCCGATCCGCAGTGCTCCTTCGGGCGTTTCAGCTCGGCGGCGCGAGCTGTGTGGCAGACAGCATCCGGATTGCTGCCGCATCCGCCAGGACAACCGATGTCTCAACCTGCCTGTCCGGTATATGCCAGTACCGTCTCAAAAGCAGGCCCTTTTCCTCCTTCGTGACGAGCGTGTACCCGTTCTTCCGATAGAATGAGACGGCCCACGTCGCGTCGGCCCACGTCCCGACCAGGATAGGCTGATTCGTCATTTCTTCAAGATGGTGCAGAAGGGCGGTCCCGATCCCCTGCCCCTGGATCTGTGTGCGGACATAGGCATGGCGAATCAGCGTCACCTCCGCCCTGTCCTGGATGCCCATGACAGCGGCAAGCCCTCCATCCCGCTCGGCGCCCCAGAATATGACACCATCCCGGATCTCATTTGAAAGCTCGCCGGCGCTCATGTACGGCTCATGCCATCGATCGGGAGGGATGATCCCGCAGTATGCCTGCGCGGCATCATTGATAATCTCACGGATCGACTCAAAATCGGATCTAACGCAGCGCCTGATCATACAGCTCTCCGTCTTCCCCTGGTTACCCGAGGATCGTACCCAGGACACACAAGGCCTCGATTGTGGTTCGCGTTAACCGTATGTACGGCCGGGTATGCATGTTATGTCTGTAACAGATTGAAGCCCAGATCGGGGTCGGTGACGCGTCTGCCGGGGGTATCGGTCAGTTCAAAGAGGATAACCTCCAGAATCTGCCATACCTTCACGCCGGCGCGGATACACCCCGTTATCGTATGGTCGCCCCTCCCGCAGGCCATGTGCAGGTGCAGCGTGGGGTTGCCCTCCTCATCCGGGAATAGGGTGCCGGTCCCCGCGACCTCATGCACGTCACCCAGGATGTGTATCGCCGGAGTGACGGGGCGGGCACCCCCCCTCTCAGGACCTACAACGAGTCTGCTCCCCCCCGCGGCTCCGCCGACGATGATCAGGGCGGCGGCGGTTATGCCTTTGTCGCGGGCAAACCGTTCAATCTCTTCATGGACCATCTCCCCATCCTCCAGCCGCAGCACGAAGGTTCGGCCCTGCTGTGCCTGTGAATATTGCATTGTCCTGTTCACCCCCCTTGCGTTAAGGTCTACACGTACTCCTTGAGAGCGACCGCATTGTTCAGGTGCCGTTCTTTCGAACTGTAGATAAAGGTGATCGGACCTGTTACTGCCGCTTCCTCAGCTCCTTTTTTAATACCTTGCCGACGAGGCTCTTCGGGAGGGCGTCCAGAAACTCAACCTCCCGGGGCGATTTGAATGTCTTCAGCCGTTCCGCGCAATATGAGATGATCTCTCCGGGATCGGCGCGCTCCCCGGGCATCAGCACCACAAAGGCCTTGACATCCTCACCGTAGATTGGATCTTCTATACCGATGACAGCGGCCTCTGAAATCTTCGGGTGGGAGAAGAGCACCTCTTCGATCTCTCTCGGCGCGATATTTTCTCCGCCTTTGATGATAATGTCCTTCTTGCGTTCCGTGATGAAGAAATATCCATCCTCATCCCGGTAACCGATATCACCGGTGTGAAGCCATCCGTCCTTGATCGCCTCGGCCGTCTCCTCCGGCTTATTCCAGTACCCTTTCATCAGCATGGGGCCTGAAATAATAAGTTCTCCTTCCTGGCCGGGAGGAGGCTCGTTACCTTCAAAATCAACAATCTTCAGCTCCGTGCCCTTCATCGGCACTCCTATAGAGCCGATTTTTT
>JAFCZZ010000390.1 GCA_019314085.1 Deltaproteobacteria bacterium
TATTAGACATATCTGTGTCGCATCTACCGTGTCTTGACCAGCAGGGTTGCCAGATAACTCTCGGGCATGCCCCCGCTGCCGCGGAAATCCGTATCCTGCCCGAGTTGCTTGATCGACTTCACTCGTTCTCTGCCGCCGGCAACCACCATCTCTTCCAGCGCCTGATGGGAAAGCCCGCTGAAATTCGTAGCCGCCAGTAAGACGCCGCCGGGCTCCAGGATCTTCATCGCCGTATCAATCAGGACGGCAAAATCCTTTTTAACGCTGAATATTTTTCCATCATGCCGGGCAAAAGAGGGTGGATCAAGGATCACGCAACCAAAGCGGTTGCCTTTCTTGAGGCCCAGCTTCATATACGTAAGGGCATCGGCCCGGACAAATTCGCCCTCGGCGCAATCCAGCCGGTTCAGTTCATAGTTTTCGCGGCCCCGCTCCAGACTCTTGCGGCTGATATCCACATTGACAACGCTCGACGCACCGGAAGCACGGGCATATACACCAAAGGAACAGGTGTACGCAAAACAATTCAGCACCCTGAGCCCCTTTGTCAATTCGGCAACGATCTTTCGGTTATGGCGCATATCCAGAAACAGACCGCTATTCAGGCCATCATTGAGATCCACGCCGAACAGAAGGGCGTTCTCCTGAACCACCGTCCGGGAGGGCGCCTCATCGATACAGACGTGTGCGTTGATCTGCTCCGACTTGAGCGCCTGTGGATCCAGCCTCTCCTTGATAATGAGGTAGCGAGCGCCAAGACGGTTTGAAACAAATTCCGCCAGCGCTTCCTTGCGGGCGATCCATCGCTTATCAAAGAGATGGATCACACAGCGGTCATCATACTGCTCGAGCACCAAGCCGGGCAAGGCATCGCCGAGCCCGTTGACCAGCCGCAGGGCATTCGTTATGTTTCTCAGGGACTTTCGCCTGCTGATGGCCGCCTCAATACGGTCGACTGTCTTTTTGTCCATCGTTACAGATCCTGACATCTGGGGACATCATACGTATCATGCTTTTTCTTCTTTCGGAACCGGGTTGATGCCCCCGTATGTACCCTATCGGCTCCAGGCTTCCAACTGCGATACTTCAGAACGCAGCCGTGTTACGGTTTCAGGGGAGTTGAACAGTTCCCGGCACAGCTCGCATTTGGTATGGGTTATTATCTCGCGGGCCTTCATGCCGGTATAGGATGCGATATTTGTTATCCCCATGGTCCTGATGAGGTTGTACAGCCGGTCTGTTTCAGTTTTGGTAAAAAGCTGTTCCATTGAATTGTCCTTCAGGTTCCCAAGGTAAAAAAATCTTGTTTCCGGGAAATGGCTCCCTGCATCGCAACAGGCGTACATATCAAGATCGGGGGTGAGGTAGGGGTTCATGTCACAGCAGTTTGCCTGATAATCGGTGATGATATTCCTGCGTTTGAAGGACGCTGCACGGCCTGCATATATGACGGGTTCGGGGAAAAATATGAGGTCATGATCCCGCAAAAACTGTTCATAGGGATCATCCTCTACGGAAAAATCGGTAACAAAGGACACAAAATAATCCAATCCGATCTTCCGGCAGCTGCGTGCCGCATGCAACACATTGTCCCGGTTTACATGTTTCTGGTGCCACCGTGAGTAACTCAATCTCAATTGGCACAGCCCGTTTGCCTTTAATTCTGAAACAAGCCTTTCGGATGCCTCTGGCGTCTGTGCCCAAAAACTATTAGTAACAGTTCTTGTATATATTCCCATTTGCCTGCACAGGTTCACAAGCTCTTGAATTTCATTGAGATAGAGAAAGGGTTCACCGGCGGAGAAACTTATGCCGCCAACACCTGCCTGGGCCATCCCTGCAATGATTTCTTTTGCCCCGGCATGATCCATTTTCCTGTTATCAGGAATATCTTCCGCCGCAACGCAGTGCTCGCATCTGATATTACATCTCGTTGAGTATCCAAAGGCTAATTTGCGCATATTTAAAAAAATGATCCTCTCGTTATCCGGTTTAGCACCGTGTGGGCCCGGCATGTAGTTGAATTTATGTAAAATCTAGTGGCATCATACATATTGATGAGCTGTCCATGATAAAGATTTGACCCCCTATTCAGGTTCCCCGTGTCCGGTTGAATGCTGCCTCATCGACGGCAAGCCTGCCTTCAGCTCTCAGGGCATCATCCACAATCCGAGAGGGAAATGTTGCCATTGTATCTTCGGGCCGCTGCGGGGCAGTGACAAACGCTCGAAACGGTCAGACTCGCGGGTTGTCTCATCCGGCGGCAGGGAAGGGGGGGATGATTTCAATAGTGCTATTGTTGAGAATGTCTGGTTACAATCCCTAAAAAACCATCAACGGTTAATTGATCTCCTGTTTTAATTAATTGCGTCGCATGCTCTATTCCGGTAACACATGGGATTCCATACTCTCTGGCTATGATTGCGCCATGAACCAGCATGCCCCCTCTCCGTTCTACAATAGCCGCGACTATTGGTATTACGATTGTCATGGAAGGATCAATTGAATCACAGACAAGAATGTCACCGTTGTGTATCTTCTTTATATCTTCCCCTTTTTCAAAGACAAAGGCTCTTCCCTCTGCAATCCCCTGACTTGCGGAACTTCCAACAAGCTGCCTGACTTCCAAATGCATTGTACCGATTTCTGTCTCTATATCCGGAATAGTATCATGGGAACCTATCAACTCGAGAGGCTCATCGCTGTGTTTTTTATTTTCGCCGGTTAAAGATCGATCGTAGTCGAATCCAGGGCGTATACCGTTTGATCCAGTTCGATACCGAAGGAATCTTTGGCGTAAAGTTTTCTGGCTTTTGCGATGAGGATTTGGGCGAAATCGG
>JAFCZZ010000391.1 GCA_019314085.1 Deltaproteobacteria bacterium
GGCGGCGGATATCGTGACACGCCTGAAAGATCCACAGCTTGTCATCTATCTTCTGGCCCTTGTGAACGGGCATATCCCCGCCCTGGAGCCATATATTAGTTCGGACGCAACGCCCTTTTCGGCCGGATATATCCGCCTCAAGTCATCAGGCGATATCAGGATTTTTCCGATCAAGGGGATCGAATCATCCCTGGAGGACTGGGCAAAGGCCATTGCAAAACTGGGAGACATGCTGGGATCGGGAGATTTTCGCGCCGAGCCCTTTCCTGTTTCAGAGGTAACCGACCGCTACAAGACCTGCGAGAAGTGCCCGGTCATAACCCTGTGCAGAACGGGAGTGCGAGGCACGCAAAGCGCGGGAATGGAAGAGGAAACCAATGAAGAAACCGAATGATGCCGGACAGCGAACCGCCGCTCTTGATACGAGCCGGTCGCACCACGTTGAATCCCCCGCGGGGTCCGGCAAGACGCTCCTCCTCACCAGACGTTTTCTCAAGCTCCTGGGAGAGGTCCGTGACCCGGCTGAGATCCTGGCCATAACCTTCACCGAGAAGGCCGCCGGAGAGATGCGTCAGCGCATAACGGGCTTTCTGAGCGGCAGGGCGTCCGCGAATGATCCCGACGGCGAAATGACAGCGTTAGCCGAAAAAGCGCTTCGGGCACACAGGGACAAGGCGCACCTTCTCACCTCTTCCGACACGCTCAATATCATGACCTTCCACGGCTTCTGCAGCCATATCGCCAGGCGCGCGCCCCTTGAGGCGGGAGTCCCACCCGATTTTGAGATCATCGACAATGACGCGCAGACCATCCTTATAGAGGAGACCGTCCAGGCTACACTGAAGGGCTTCTTCGCCTATCCCGCGACCGATGACAGGAGAAAGGCGTTTGAAAACCGGCTCCTCTATCACAACAACAACTGGAATGGCATCTCCCGGGAATTCAGCGGCATCATACAAAACAGGGGACGCTTCAGAGATCTGATAGAGATCATCCGGCAGGCCGGCGGGCGGGGGCTCTCGGAGCTTCCGGCGATCCTGAGCAAGCGGCTGCGCATCTATGTCGAAGGCCGCCTGTGTACCCTCATCAATTGCTTTAAGGAAACGGAGCTGGGTCACTCGTGGAGCGAGCTGACCGCCCATCTCATCGACCGGGAAGCACCGATAGGCGCGCTGCTGTCCGCGACTCTGCCGGAAAACGCCTGGGAAGATCTCTCCTCCTGGCAGACAATAGCAAACGCGCTCACCACGAAAGCGGGAACGGCGTTGAAGAAATTCGGTCCCGCAAACGGTTTCTACAACAAGTTCAGCAAGACAGAATGGGGAATAATGATAACCTCCATGGGCGATCCCTGCGCCTCCGCCCTCGCCGAAATCAAGACACTCCCCTCCCCTGATGATATCGGGTCAGATATGGATCTCCTCTCGGACTTTATCGTCATCGCGGCGGACCTCATCGACCGCTACGAGATCGCCTGCAGTCAGCGGCGCGTCGTTGACTTCGCCGGTCTGGAACAGGCCGCGCTCCGGGCGCTGAGCGAAAGCAACCCCTCCGATATTCAACTCTATCTCGATCACCGGATACAGCACCTCCTGGTGGATGAATTCCAGGATACCAACCGGGCCCAGTGGGAACTCATAAGCCGCCTGTGCGGCGGCTGGACGCCCGAAGACGGAAGGACCGTCTTTATCGTGGGCGACCCCAAGCAGTCCATCTATTCCTTCAGAAACGCGGAGGTGAGCCTCTTCATGGAGGCGAAAGCGGGAATCCCCATCCCGGGAGGAGGGACAATTCCCCTCGACACACACCTCCTGACAACGAATTTCCGTTCCGGCAGGAGACTGATCGAGTGGATCAACGGCCTGTTCGGCGAGATTGTCATGAAGGATCCGGATACGGACGCCGACGAGGTCCCCTTCAGCCCCTCCGAGACATACGAAGGCAGGGACGGCGGCGCGATATCGCTCAGCCTGTTTACCGACAGCGACAGTCAGAATGCGAAGGACAGCGAGGCCGCGTGGCTTGCCGGAAAGGTCAAGGAGGCCATGCGAACGGCCGGTGAGGACACATCCATCGCGGTACTCCTCTTCACCAGGAATCGAATCAGCCGCTATCTGCGGGCCTTCAAGGATCAGGGCATCCCCGTTCAGGTACGGGAGGGCCTCGGTCTTATGCAGCGGCCGGAGGTCATGCACCTCATGAAGATCGCCGAGCTGCTGGCGAACCCGCACGATGATCTTGCCTGGGCGTCCATCCTGCGTTCACCCTGGTCGTGGTTCGACATGAATCTCCTGTATGAGACCGCCATGCAGGAGCCGAAGAGCTGGATGGAAAAGATATCCCTGACCGCACGCACCCATCCCGATATGGAACTGCTCACAAAAACGATAGAAAACGCCTCCCGTCGTGTAGGACGCGACCCCTTGGGAGCAACCGTACGGACCTTCTGGGAAGACCTTGACGGCCCCCGGAGAACGGCATCACGTTACGGAATGGCCGGTGTCGCGAACTGCATGCGATTCCTGGAGATACTAGAAGACGCTCATCGGGGCACGCCCCTTGAAACCCTCCGGCAGGTGAAGGCCACAATAGACTCCCTGTACGAGCCGGCCGATCCCGCCGCATCCAGATCTCCCGTAGAGATAATGACCATCCACAGGGCCAAGGGGCTGGAGTTCGACGTCGTCTTCCTCCCCTTCATGGACTGGGCGCCCCTCTCCGACATACCGGCGACAGCGCCCCCCTATCTGATGGAGCGGGTTCCGGGAACGGAGGGAGAATATCTCGTCGCCATGGGAAAAGACCGGAGGAGCAAGGATACCCCCCCGGTCTTT
>JAFCZZ010000392.1 GCA_019314085.1 Deltaproteobacteria bacterium
GATTTGCCCGGCTATCATCACATTGCTTGCGTATTTGAGGAACTCCGCCTCCGTCGGCGTCAGTAACCAGACGGGTGCCTCCGCGCCGCCCTCGATGAACTCATGGAGGACAGGCAGGACGGTAGTACGCTCTATCGGGTCAATGCCCCATACGTGGTAAGCGGGCTTCGCGCTTTGTTCCCGTGCTGTCGCCGCCCGCAGAAACTCCGGCCATGCGCAGGTCGAAAACCGCCAGTGCTGGTCTTCGCGTATCCGCGCGTTCGTGCCCGGTGGCACCGTCGAGCGTATCGCCACCACGCCGTAGAAATCCTGCCGCACCAGTTCGGCGACCGCCTCGTCTACCGCCGACGTATTACAGACGCCGCCCGGCCCCAGTGGAGTGCCGACAGAAATCAGGGCGAGGGCCGCTTCCGCGTCGAACTCGCGCAGTCCCTTCAGCGGGTCGAACCGCGAGACCGTATGCCCGCGCTCCTCCGCCGCCAACGCTACCGCCTCGCCGACGACGCCACAACCTATCACCTGGACTCTCATTGTTCGGCCCCCTCGTCTGTCGGCAGATAACACAGGTCAAGTCCCGTCAGTTCGCCCGACACCATATCACGCGCAATCACCACGCGTTTGTTGGTTTTGGCGAGGCACTCATTGAGTTGGCGAAGGACATCTCTCTCTTCTGCTACCTCACGCCTGCGCACGGTGAACTCGCCCGTGAAAGTTCGTATGAGTTTCCCCGCAGTATCATAGGTCTCTTCAGTGTGTGTCTCGCCGAACTCCACTTCGTTTTCGGGGAACATCGGCACCATCGCCGTCCTGCCAGGGTGACCAGATTTAGTCACGAACAGGCGCTCATCGCAATCGGTGCAATACTGCACTGTGTCTCCTGAATAATAGTGTATGTTGCCCCACTTGCCGTCGCGGAATACCCACGCCCCGCAACTACAACGGGGCAATCCTTCTGCCTCCAATTCTACTTGTCGCTTCTTGAGCATTTTCTCCCATTGAACAGGAGTGTATTCCCCATTAGGTATCTCACAGAACGGAACATTATCTTTCATCGTTTACGCCCCCTCTTTCTGCGCGACGATTGCGAACCGTTGCCCGTCGTCTACCTCCCGGAACTCCAGCACGTCGCCAAACCCCGCCGCAACGATCTGATTGCGAAGCACCTTCGGGAATACCTGCTCGCGGAACTTCCCGCCGGGTTGCGCACCGGTCGGCACCGTCACGATGATGCGCGCGCCGGGCCGCGCTTGACTGCCAATGAGCGCGAGGATATCCGCGTGGTGTTTCGGGTTTACCTGCTCGAAGAAGTCCAGCGCGGCGACGGTATCCCACGGACCTTCTACAAGCCCGTGCATGATGTTTCTGCTGCTGCACGTCGCGTCCATCTGGTAAGTGTCGCCTGAGTCCCGCTTATCCGCGAGGATGCAACCCTGTTCCCATACGTCCTGCCCGTCGCGCCGTCCGCAACCTGCCTGCCCCGCCGCCTCTAACGCCCAGCCGGTGCCGCAGCCAAGGTCAAGGAAGTCCCCCTGCGCGAACTCCTCCACCAGCGCGAGTCTGTCACCGCCGACCGCCGCCTCCTCGTTGCGCATCGCGTCCATCGGGTGCCGGTCGTAATACTCGCTGGTGGCCGCCGGGTGCGTCGGGGCCTCGATGATAGCTATGCGCTCCGCATCTACGCGCTTGCTATCGAACTTCGCCTCCGCCCACGCCCGCGCTTCGTCCGCCCGCTTCTGTTTCCGTTCCGGTGACAACCGCGCCCACCTTTTCAGCAGGCGCACGAAGTCCGCCGGTGTATCCCACGCACTCCACTCCGGGTAGAACGCATCATACCCGCGCCAGTTGTTGCCCGCCGGGAACATCCCGCAGGCCATGCCCTCCGCCAACACGCAGGCCGAACTCTCCTCGTTGGTGGCAGCGGCGATAATATGCGACCGCCGGTAAACGTCAAGCAGGGATTCGGTCACGCCGTCCGCCCGGTGCTGCTCAGTCATATCGGCGGGCGTCTGCGGCAGGTGGTTCGTGTGAACCATCCGCCCCTTGATACGGTCGCCTAAGCTCGCCACCAGGTCACTGCAATTCTGAAGGTACTCAGCGTTCCCGTAACCGGGCAGGTGCCCACCCCTCCCGATAATGTGCAGATGAAACTCTTCGGGCAGGTCGGCGAGCATCTGGATAAGCGTGTACTGTCTCTTCTTCGGGACTACGTTGCCCGCGACGACGATTTCCCACGGCGGCTCCCACTTACGCACTCCCTCTGCGCCCGGCGTGAACTTCTCCAAGTCAATGCCCGCGTGTGAAACTACGCATGTCCGGCGCGGGCGTTGCTTCTCCATCCCCTTCAGGAACCGCTCGCCGATGAACTCCCCGACCGTAATCAGCGCGTCGCAGTTCCCCCATTCCCAATTTACCCGGTCTGCGTTGTACATTTCTATCCGGTGGGCGATGACCACTGTCGGCAACTTGAGCGAACTGAGCACGAGGTCGGTCGGCGGTTGCGCCCAGTCCGCAATGACCATATCGCACTGCCGCGCCACCTGCCCGAGTTGGAACCACACCGCGTTTATGTCTGCCGTGGGTTGCCCGACGAAGGTGTCATGGCCTCGCGCATTGAGGGCCTCGATGAGTCGCGGCCCCCAGAAGTCGTTGCTGGTCACGTAGCCGATGTTCACTTGTATTGCCCCCTGTCTGTTTGTTCGACGGGGCGGTGACCTCATAAGTCAACCGCCCCGCTACTCCTATCTGCATTTGTGCGTCAGTTATCAGCGTCCAGTTGTATACGCCTGCGCGCCAAGTTCGTGGCCGCTTACAGCGGCGTGATTTC
>JAFCZZ010000393.1 GCA_019314085.1 Deltaproteobacteria bacterium
TGAAAATCATTCACTTTATGCTTGATTTTCACCCATTTTTGGGCTACCCGAATAATCAAGTGAATCCCGATAACGTGTCAGGTTTCATCTGTGTATTCACAACTTAAAAGCAGTACGGTAGATCGGAGGCTTATTGAAATGTTACGCAAAAAGAACAGCCGTCCCTCTCTGTCTCGGAAGGAAATCATAAAAAGATTCCGGCTTTCTATACCGTGTGTCATTATCTGCCTGATTGTCGCTCTTGTTGCCGGATGCGAAAGAGCCGGTGACAGCCGGGACTTCAGCATCAAAATTCAGCAGGAGATAGAAGCGGCGGTTCAAAGTAATCTGGCGGCATTCGGCGGGAACAAGAGCGTGCCGGGAGTGGTTATCGGGATATGGGCCCCCGGAAAGGGTGAATATGTCAGGGGTATCGGATACTCGGATATTGCGGCGCACAAGGCCCTGGACCCCCATGACAAATTCCGTGTCGGCAGCAACACGAAGACCTTCGTCGTCACGGTCATATTACAACTGGTGGATGATGAGAAGTATCAGATCACTCTGGACGATACTCTGGACCAGTTTGAACTCGGCGTGGATATCCCAAACGCCGGGGACATTACCGTTCGGCAGCTCTGCAATATGACGAGCGGCCTGTTCGAGGTCTATAACGCCCCACAGTTAGAAAAAATATTTAAAGACATCACTCCCCGCACGCGGGTGGATGTCCGCGAATTAGTGACCCTTGCCGTAAAGAATCCGCCTGATTTTCCCCCGGGGAAAGGCTGGTACTACAGCAATACGGGCTATCTGATCCTGGGCCTGATTATCGAGGCAGTCACGAAAAACCGCGTCGAAGACGAGATCAGAAATCGTCTGCTTGTTCCCTATGGACTGAAGAACACCAGTTTCCCTGTTGATGATCCCGATATGCCTGTTCCCTGCAGCCGTGGATATACCCTGGACAAAAAGGGAAACTGGGAAGACCATACCGTCATGTTTCCACCGTCGCTTACCTGGTCGGCAGGTGTCATGATATCGGATATGTACGATATGAAAAAGTGGGTGAAGGCCTATGTGGCGGGAAGCACCAACAGCGAGGCGATCCAGAAAGAACGCCTGGAATGCGTGGATACAGGGAGGGAGAATATGGGATTCGGCCTCGGTATTGGGTGCACTGGCGGGTGGTACGGGTACACCGGCGGCATTGAAGGGTACAATACGGCTGCCTACTATCTGCCCGAAGAGGATGCCACGATCATCGCCTTTGTCAACAGCCAGAGAGAGAAACCATCCCCCGGTGTTGCCAATTCCATTGTCAGGGATATCACGAAGATTCTGTTCCCACAGCACGTGGCCTTCTATTAGACACCGGCCCACGGCCCGATAACAATTGATAATTGGGAAAACATATGTACCACCCCTTTCGCTGGCTGCTCAGCCGCAGAACAAAAGAACCGAAACTCAAAACCATTCGCGAACTGGCCGGGGACCTGGAGGTCAGCCGACTGTTCGCGGACGGTGGCGATGAAGGCACCCTCCATTTCGACGTACGGGAGCTGTGCTCCGAAGACGCTTCATCAAAACTATTCAAATACTACAGCGCCGAAGGCGTCCACTATGCCCTCGAGACCCTGGGCATTTTCAAACTGATCGAAGCTCACGGATTCAGGGATTTCAAGGTCGAGATCACCGGTGACGCCTGGAGTCAATTGCTGCGCATTTGGGGCCAAGCTAGCGGCCGACCCTTGCTGGTGGTCGAGGGCTGTTTCAGACGCAGCAGTTGGACCGTGCCCGCTGAAATGCCGCTGCTGAAATCAGAGTGCGGCAACCACGCCTTTAACGTTGCCTTCATCGACTGGATAACCTTGCAAAATCCGCTGGCCGATTTCACGCCGGAGCGGCCGCGCCTGCCGGGCCAGAAATACCCCGGTCTGGGTATTTTTCATGAGGTTATGGAGGTCTTCTACGCCGTGGCCCGCCGGCTGCATCTGGATGCCTTGCTGCTCGTTGTCGATCACTTTCACAACGCGGTCATTTATAAGCCTTCTTTTTTCTTCGTCGATCCCGGGCGACAGGCTGAACTTGTGGCTATTGAGCGGGCCGGAGCGGGGCGTTCCCTTCAGGACATGGCCTTGGCGCTGGAGGCGGGGCTGTTGTGTCAGGGCGGCCGGTCCGAGCCGTACGCCTGGCATGGGGACTTGATGATCAACCCGCTGGCGTCCGAGATTCAGGGGGCGCACCAACGTTGCGGTTATGCGGAAAAGGTCGAGGAAATATCCCGGGGATTGAAATTCGAGTTTGACTGGCCGGCTTTCGACGCCCGCCGCGCGACCTTGGGGGGCGAGATTTTGGAGGAAGGCCCGGTCTGATCGTTTTCAGGAAAGGCCGTGCTGCGATACGGCGCGGCGGTTGCCAGAGTGTGTTTCTACTTCAGGCGACGGAGGGGATCACCGAGTAGAAGATCGAAAAGAAGTGGAAGATACTCCCGGCCAGGACGAATCCGTGCCAGATCGCGTGGTTGTACGGAAACCTCTTCCACGCGTAGAAGACGATACCGATGGTATAGGCAAGACCGCCCGCGATCAGATACACAAACCCGATCGGCGGTATGGCGGCGATCAGCGGCTTGATGATGGGGACGATCAGCCACCCCATGGCGATATAGAGGACGACCGTCAGGGTGTTATGATTTCGGGGCAGCAGAAAGAGCTGGAGGACGATCCCAAGGACGGTCAGCCCCCAGATCACCCCGAAGAAAGACCATCCCAGCGCGCCGCGCATGCTGATCAGCAGAAAGGGAGTATACGTGCCCGCGATAAGTAAGAAGATCGCCACGTGACACCTTCTTCGCCGGCCGGTACTGGATGCTGTGATACAGCGTTGATGCGGCATAGAGGATTATCAGCGTCGCGCCGTAGATACTGCAGCTCACGATATGGCGGGCAGTCCCGAAGACGCTCGCGTAGGAGGTAAGGACTGCCAGAGCGGCTATGGCAAGGACAATGCCGATGCCGTGGATGATACTCTGCGCGATCTCCTCGCGCATCCTGTACGTGGGAATACTAACATTTTTAAGCATGTTTGAAGCTCTATCCTTCCGGCAGAGGTATGATTTT
>JAFCZZ010000394.1 GCA_019314085.1 Deltaproteobacteria bacterium
GCCCGCCAAAGGTGACCGGCAGCTCAAGGCGGATCATCTCGCGGTTGAGGGAGTCGAAGAGGGGGATCAGATCGTTCTCGGCCCCTCGCCGAACCTCCTTCGCAATCAGCTGCCAGAACGAAGAGTCCTCTATATAGCGGAATGAATCCATCACAAGACTCGCTTTCCGGGATGTCATACCCCCGGATGGCACCATGAGTCAAGAGTGGAATGCGGCGCCGAAATCCGACACCCTCCCACTCAGCCGGCATTGACTATCGGGTATCCGTTACTATCATATTTCAAAGAGCGGTTGCCTTTTACCTCTTTTTAGAATAAAATCAATATCACTCACGCTCACGCTTACACTGTCCGAAAGTGTAGCGGGCTCGGCAACTCCATACTCGCGGAACGTAAAATTATCGATTTTATGGGTCTCACCATCGGCGAACAAGTTGTGCTTCGTTAAGGAGGTTCTGGTATGGAGAATGTTTACAAGGCGGTCAAGGTCAGTGACCACGTCTACTGGGTAGGTGCGATCGACTGGGGGATACGGGATTTTCACGGGTATACCACTCGGCACGGGAGCACCTACAACGCCTATCTTATCCTTGCCGACAAGATCACACTGATCGATACGGTGAGGGCGCCCTTCAGGGATGAGCTCCTGTCCCGGATAGCATCAGTCGTGGACCCTAAGGATATATCCTACATCGTATCCAATCATGCGGAGATGGATCATTCCGGTTCCCTGGGCCCGATCATAGAGGAGCTTAAACCGAAAAAAGTGTTCGCGTCCGTCATGGGAACGAAGGCCCTGAAAGAGCATTTCGGCCTGGACGGCATTTCCCCCCTCAAGAGCGGAGACACCTTAAGCCTGGGGAACGTGCGGCTCACCTTCATGGAGACGCGCATGCTGAACTGGCCCGACAGTATGTTCAGCTACCTGGAGGAGGACCGGCTCCTCTTTTCCCAGGATGCCTTCGGTATGCATCTGGCGTCCGATGAACGCTTTGCCGACATGATCGACACGGCCATCCTCGATTATGAGGCCGCCACCTACTATGCGAACATCCTTATGCCGTACTCGCCGCAGGTATTGAAGCTTCTTGAGGACGTAAAAAGATCCGGCCTCGATATCCGGATCGTCGCGCCGGATCACGGTCCGGTCCGGCGTAGGAAGATCAATACCATCATGGAGTCTTATGCGCAGTGGGCACGGCAGATCCCCTCGAAGAAGGCCGTCGTCCTCTATGACACCATGTGGCACAGCACGGAGCTGATGGCCAGGGCGATAGAGGAGGGGCTTGTAGCGGGGGGCGCGCGGGTGAAGGTCCTGTCGATGCACTCCTCGCACCGCAGCGACGCGGCCTATGAGATACTTGACGCGGGGGCCCTCGTGGCAGGTTCCCCGACCCTGAACAACAATCTCTTCCCCACCATGGCCGATGTCCTGACCTACCTGAAAGGGCTGAGACCTCAGAATCTGATAGGCGCCGCCTTCGGCTCCTACGGCTGGAGCGGGGAGTCTCCCCAGCAGATCGGCGACATGCTGACGGAGATGAAGGTGAATCTGGTGGCCGAGCCCCTGAAGGTGAAATATGTGCCGGACGGTGATGATCTCAAACGCTGCGTTGCGCTTGGCAGGAAAGTGGCAAAAAAACTCAAGGAGGCTGTAAGGCATGGATAATTCGTTGGACACCAAGGCTCTCTGGGATATCTCCTATGGTCTGTATCTGGTGACATCGGTGTCGGGAGAAAAAATGAACGGGCAGATCGTCAATTCGATCATCCAGGTCTGCGCACAAAAACCGAGTATTGCGGTGAGCATCAACAAGGACAATCTTACCCATGAGTACATTACAAAGAGCGGCGTCCTGGCCGTCTCCGTCCTCGAGGAGGACACGCCGATAACCTTTATCGGTCAATTCGGCTTCAAGACCGGCAGGGATGAGGACAAGTTTGCTAAGATAGCGTACGAAAAGGGCCGAACGGGCTGCCCCATCGTAACCGAAAACGCCCTCTCCTGTTTTGAGGGGAAGGTGATCAGGAGCGCCGATGCCGGGACGCACACGGTCTTTATCGTCGAGATTACAGGGGCGAAGATTCTCAAAAAGGGAACCCCCCTTACCTATGCGTATTACCAGCAGGTCAAAAAGGAGAAGGCCCCCAGGAATGCACCCACCTACAAGGGAGGCTCGGTTGAGACACAAGGGGTGGAAAAAAAGCGAAAGGAGACGGATATGCAGAAATATGTGTGTGGAGTGTGCGGCTATGTCTACGATCCCAAGAAGGGAGATTCCGAAGCGGGGATACCCCCCGGGACCGCCTTTGAGGACCTGCCCGATGACTGGACCTGCCCGGTATGCGGCGCGGCGAAGGATGAGTTCGAACCGGAGTGATTGAGGAGAGTAATATGGATGATGCGCTGCGAGAGGCTATTCATCAGGCATATGCCGGGGAGGCCAAGGCGGCCTTGCGGCTGAAGGCCTTCGCGGAAAAGGCCGAGCAGGAAGGGTATCTCCAACTGGCCAGGCTGTTCAGGGTGATATCCTTCTCCGAGGAGATTCACGGGAAACGGGCCCTGCGACTGCTCAAGGATATCGGAACCACCGAGGAGAACCTTGGCGCAAGCTTCGAATCCGAAGAGAAGGTTGCGGGGGTGGCATACGGTGAATTCGTAAAAACAGCGGAAGAGGCTGGCGACAGGGCCTCGGCGCTCTATTTCAGCCAGTCAAAGGACGTGGAGGATGTGCACGCGAAGCTCTATAAGGAGGCGATGGACGATCTCCTCGAGGAACGGCAGACAACGTACTATGTATGTACGGTCTGCGGCTATGTT
>JAFCZZ010000395.1 GCA_019314085.1 Deltaproteobacteria bacterium
TCTCAGGAGGCAGTTCCGTATGGAGGTCCCAGCCGCTGCCCCCTGCAATCACGCCATCGAAGGGGAGGGCCTCTATGCGGCCCCTGTTCCTGGGGAAGACGCAGGAGGCACAGACCAGATCGTATTCCCCGAGCAGGAAGTTGAGCTCCACCTGATCCCCCCGGGCCTTGTGCCAAGCGGAGAGCTTCATCAGGGCCAAGTTGGGTGTTTTCCTCCTTTTCCTGGTCGTCACCCTTATCGGCAGGTCAGCATCAAAAAGAAGCACTTTCATCGAGCATCCCCTTCCGTTCATGTCACGATCTTTTGACCCAACACTAAAGTCTTTATGACACCTCGTTTGGGTATCCCCGAAATCGACCCCACCAGCTCACCATCTCGCCAGACTTCCAGACTCTGCTCCGGCAGACCGTCCGGGAAGCGAGCCAAATGCCCCTCTATCCACTCCCAACCGCATAGGGGTTGCAAGCCCGGCCTAACGAGCCCACCCAACTGCTTTGGCTTCGGCTTCGCCAACCCGTTGTGTCTCTTCTGGTGGCACGAGCGGCAGAGTGCCACTAGGTTATCGGGTCGGTTTAGCCTGTTCCAGTGCCGGGGTGAGCCGTCGAGGGGGATGATATGGTGGACTAGGAGGGCAGGCGCCTCTTTGCAGTCGGCGCAAATGCCGCTACTATAGAGGCAGGCCCAGGACGCTACTGGCCACAAGAAGCAGAGATAATAGAGGTCGCGGCAAGTATCACAGCAATAGCGGCGATTATTTGGCCTCTCCTTCCCGCAGCAGAAGCATCGCCCCGGGCCTTCATTGCCTGTCAGGAGAGAATACTTGCCCCATCTATCAATTGGCATCAGTGTCCTCTTAATGCAGCTTCAAGAACTGAACGACCGCCTCCAGCTTTGCTTCATTGAACTCGGGGTTATGCCCTGTTGCTAGCCAGTCGCTGCCCTCCCGTGCTGCGCTTTTGCCTATCAGACCTTCCAGGATGGGCAAAAGAGAGGCTGCGTCTGTGGGGCAGAGATTAGCCTGAAACCCAGCGTAGTGATCCCCCTGTAGACGAACCCCGAATTCCACTGTGTGTTCTCTACACAGGTCTTTCCCACAGGCAAGACATTGGCTGGACCTGGGCTTCTCGCAAATGTCGCAGAAGTACTTCTCCTCAGTAAAAGGTTTCTTCATCCTGACCTCCTTTAATCATGGATAGAGCGTTGGTTCACCGGGAATCAAACCTTTTTGTATAACATGGAGCAGCCGTACCCGACTCCGAACCCCAGCCATAACAGCTATGTAGGCAACAGTCCGACAGCCCTTCGGCCAGATAAAGGGCCTTAGATGAAGCCACATAATCAAACCACCAGGGCGAACAACTCGTATGATCTCCTTTTGTGTTTGCCGTAAGCGTATGGGCTGTTGGCACCAGATCTGCCGGCTCCATTCATCGCTATAAGGTGGGTCGGCTAAAGCCCAAGCGAATGAATTATCTGCAAATGGGAGCTGCTCCGCTGTCGCCACGATATCGGGATTTACGCTTGGGTCAATATCCACATTAACGGCGTTATCTACTCGGGCTCCGCCACAGAACAAATGGAGCCCTGGCTCACCTTCGCAAAATCGGGGGGTAACCCTTTTCAAAAACCCCACAGGGAAGGAATAGTTACCACTCCCCCTTTTTATAGGCCGGCGGCAAAGCCACAGTTCCGCTATAACTGCGGATTTCCTTGCTGTACTTTCCATAATACCTATTACCCCCTCGGTTTCACCAGTCTGATCGCATCAGCACCCCGCAGCTCCTCTATCTCCTCCTTTGTAGCCTCGGCGATGGTGAGCGAAAGGTCATCGCAGGTCCCAACCAGCTTGCCCCCCACCATGACCAGCCGGGGGCCCAGGCGGAGCTCGTTCCCCTCTTGCTCCTCCCTCATCGTGTCGATCTGCGCCACCTCTTCATCCGAGAAGCCCATTTCCTTGAAGCAGGAGAGGCACCAATCTCTGATCCTCCGAGCTATTGTCATCGTCGGCCCCCCCAGCTCCTGGAGGCCGGGGTGATCCATGGCCAGGGAGAGAAGACCATGAAGGATGCTCACCTGAGCAACCCCCAACGCCAACTCGTATTGGTTCCCCTCGCTGGCCCTCAAGACCTCTTTAAATCTCTCACGTGTGACCGTCATTACTCCCTCCTTTCCGGCGGAATGTATTCCAGTCCCAGGGCTTTGAAGATATCCTCCTCCGTCTCGCAGGCCACCACCAATCCTCTGTCGATGATCCCGTCCGCAGCGCTGAACTTCAGGCCCAACTCCTTGGCGCGCTTTGCCAGCTTGATGTTGTGCCTCTCGCTGCCAGTCCTCACCAGGCTGATGATGCCCCACTTCCGCACACTGGTGATGTAGATATCGACCTGCACCCCCTTGTAGACTAGCCTTTTCAGCTGCGGACCCCACAAAACCCTCTGCCCCAGGCTGCGCAGCGCCTCCTCCAGCCGCCACGGGTCTGAGGGGGTCACCACAAGGTCGATGTCCCTGGGAAAGGGCCGCCCCCGCCTTATACTCCCCGCCACCAGGATTCTGCTAACGTACGGCCGAAGCTTCGTTACAATTTCGTTAGCTATATTCTCAGCCTCTTCGAGTTTCATTTTTCCTCCCCTTGAAGTGGGCCACCTCCACCAAATCCCCTGAATCTATCGCTATTTGCAAACTCGCCGGAAGGGGAATAACCCCCTTGGGCACTAATCTCCGCCCCGCACGCAGATAACCCTCCACCACCGCCTCGGTACAGAGAAAGCGCATGTCCCTCTCATAGGGGATCTTCCGCACGTCAAGCCTCCCCCACCTCCA
>JAFCZZ010000396.1 GCA_019314085.1 Deltaproteobacteria bacterium
AAAGGCCGATTTGGGGGAAGGCGTACTCATTATGACCGACCTCTTTGGAGGTACACCCTCAAATATCTCCCTGTCCTTTCTGAAAGAGGAAAAGGTGGAGGTGGTTACCGGTGTGAATCTTCCCATGTTGCTCAAGATATCCGATATACGGGAAGAGAAGAAGAAACTTGCTGAATTTGCCAATCTCGTAAAGGTGTACGGCCGGAAAAATATCTACCTTGCCAGTGAGATATTAAACAGAAAAGCGGGTGATTGATCTGCGACGCCTCCCATCCATGAATTCTTCCCTGATAAGAATCGATAATAGACTAGTCCACGGCCAGATACTGGAGGCATGGGTCCCCTTTATCGGCGCCTCACATATAGTAGTGGTAAATGATGAGGTTGCGGGAGACTTGTTCCGGGAAGCGGTCATCAGGATGGCGGTACCCCAGCAGATAGAGACACACATCTACGGTATCGAAAAATTTTCACGGGGAGGCGCCTACAAGAAATACCTGAAAGAGAGAAGCATCGTCCTGTTTGACAGTATTGACGATCTGTTGAGGGCTCACCGTCTGGGTTTCAGCCTCAAGGCCCTGAATATAGGCAACGTGCACACGAATAATGGCATTTACCACCCGACGCTGTCCATATCTCTGAGCGAAGATAACGTAAAGGGGTTGCTGTTGCTTGCTGATTCGGGTGTTAAGATAGAACTGCGGTGTGTTCCGAGGGACAGGCCCATCGATTTTCTGAGAGCGATAAAGAAGTCCGGCAACCCCAAACGTAATTCTCAATAACAGATTCTAACCCCGATAAACGGGATACGTGCATTAACAAAATTATTTTCTGATGGAAAGAAACAGAAAATACCTTCTAACTTACTAAAGGCGTATCATGTGGTTGAACTCTCTTGAGGTGGCCCTTCTGGGTGGAGCTATCTGTCTGGACAGGGTGTTTCTGCAGGCCATGATATCACGGCCCATTGTCGCCGGGCCCATTATAGGGGTGGTGTTTTCGGAACCCTTGACCGGGCTGATAATCGGAGCCTTTATAGAGCTGCTGTGGATCGACAGGCTGCCGATGGGGCTCTATGTTCCCCCCAACGATTCGGTTGCCGCTATTCTGGCAACAGCGGGTACCATACTGGCGGGAAGGGAGTTGGGATCGTTCCCCCGCGAACTGATCGCCCTGGCTATCCTCCTCTTTCTCCCTTCCGGTCTTCTCGCCCGGCAGGTTGATGTGTGGATCATAAGAACGAATGACAGACTTTCCCAAAGGGCTGAAGAGTATGCCCGTCTGGGCGACATACAAGGCCTTGCCAGGGAGCATAGATATGGGCTCGTAAAGGTGTTTGCAGGTGCGTTTTTCGTTATTTTTGTCTGTCTGGTGCCGGGTGTGGTGATTCTAAAATGGGCGTTTCCCCTCCTTCCGGCAAGGGCCCTGAAGGCCCTTTTGTACACCTACTCCTTCATCCCCATCCTCGGTATCGCTGTGGCCCTGAACACGATTAAACTGCGTGGCGCCGTCCCGTTTTTCGCGGGGATCTTCCTTGTAGCCACCCTGGTTATGGGGATCTTTTAGGCGGGGGATATCGCATGGCAGAGACTGCTTTGGATATCGAAATACGCGATATGGAGGTGGATGACCTGAATGATGTTCTCGTGATTGAGCGTGCCTCCTTCCCAACCCCCTGGTCCAGGGGTATATTTCTGGGGGAGGCGGAGCATCCCTTCTGTCATGATCTTGTGGCCCTTGTGGAGGGGCGGATTGCTGGGTATATATGCTTTGCAATAGTCTGCGACGAGATTCACCTGAGGAATCTTGCTGTCCACCAAGACTGGAAGAGACGCGGGGTGGCCTCGATGCTCCTTTCACGGATGATAACCATCTCCTCCGCTGAGGAAGCCCGATACAGCACCCTGGAGGTACGGAGATCAAACGGGGCCGCATTAGAATTGTACAAGAGATTCGGCTTTGTGGTAGAAGGGGTACGGCCTTTTTATTATTCCGATACGAACGAGGACGCCCTGATCATGTGGGCGGATTTTGGATTATGAAACCTAGGACCTGCTCAACTCTTTCTTCTCAAAGGCAAGCGGCTAAGGGACACTTTTTAATGACCGTCAAGGTCTCCGCATCTTTCAGAAGTGCTATCCCCGGTCAGTTTATCATGATGAGGCCGGAAGGCGGCACCACTCCCTTTCTTTCCCGTCCCTTCAGCATCTATTCCATGTATTCCCGAGGCGATGATACCTTTGTCGAAATCTTCTACAAGGTGGTGGGGGAGGGGACGGATGCCCTTTCGCGACTACAGGAAGGGGACTCCATGGATATACTGGGTCCTTTGGGGAGGGGATTTGATGTCCCCCCGTCATGCAAGAAGATAGTCCTGATAGCTGGCGGGATCGGCGTGGTACCCCTTTCATTTCTCGCGCAGCGCTACGCGGAAGAGAACCGCAGGACGGAGATAATATGCTACATAGGAGCGGTAAACTCGGAGGCACTTGCAGGTCTGGAGAGGTTTGAGGAAGTCTGCTCCGCGGTGGAGATAAGCACGGATGATGGGAGTAGGGGATACCACGGCCCTGTTACCGGATTCTTTCAACGGGACATGGATCGCTACGCCGGTGATGACGTTCGAATCTATGCCTGCGGCCCACGCCCCATGCTCAGGCATCTGCAGGGACTGCTGAAGGGCCGATCGTGTGTCTGTCAGGCCTCTCTTGAGGAACGGATGGCCTGCGGTATCGGCGCCTGTCTCGGATGTGCTGTGAGGGTACGGGGAAATGGTTCTGAACTGGTCAGGGTCTGCACGGAAGGTCCGGTCTT
>JAFCZZ010000397.1 GCA_019314085.1 Deltaproteobacteria bacterium
ACCGCCGGCCCGTGCATATGTCCCCTCCTGAAGGCCGCTTCCGTTGACAGCCAGCCCCAGGCATGCCGTTCGCACATACCCCACCCCTTCCGTAATCGTCTCCGAATTGCCGGACGCATGATGCCGCCCTGCATAAACCACCACAGAAAGTTGATCTCCCCGTCGGAAAGTAGCAGAGGAGATCTGTTGGAAACGGTCTCCGCCGATTCAGGATTATGCTTGAGGTTTAACATGGTGTCATTAGTCTTTGTATTCCTGTCATGTTGCCTTCACGACACTACGGCGATCATCCGTGGCAGAAAACGTGAAGAATATTTCCCCTGCCATGATACATTCCCCTGGATTCTCGGATATGGCGGTGGGCAAAGAAACCACTCGCGGCGGTTGATAGACCGGCTGTAGCTTCCCCCGCATCATCCTGATACTTCTATCACGACAGGAGTCATCAGCCTTTGTGGAAAGACTCCATCCCTCACATCCCCCTGCGCCTCATACATAAAGTTTCGCTTTTTGTCAATTCTCCGTGGCTAGTCGCACAATACCGTGCCCAGGATTATTTCAAGGGCGACTGCCTCGCTGTGGTCTCCGGCATATGCGCCGCGGACGACCCCGAGGCGGCTTCAAGAGAACTGGCCGAGTTGATAGTGGGGAAATAGGGACGGCAGGAGACGGGGAAGCTTCCCCCGTTCATTCGTCAAAGAAAAACCGGTAATCCCGGAAGCATCTTCCGTCGGTGTGCATCATGCATCTCGTCACTTTGGGCTCCACCTCATATCTGATACCCAGGGTGTCGAGCCAGGTTTCGATCCGCAGCATGATACCGCATTCGTAGCGGTCGATGACCCCCAGAGCCTTTATCCCGGTGTAGGCGAAACACGACTCCCACTCAACATGCAGCAGGTTCCTGGCGGGCACATGGAACGTGTATTTCATGAACTCGCCGGTGACGATCTCCATGGCTGTGTAAAAAAACCGTTTAAGCTCATCAAAGGTATCGAAAGTGTCAATCCCCAGGGCCTTCTGGATGCGTTTGATCTCGATCACCGACATGTCTCTGATCGCCGCCTTGTTGATCCTGTTGGTCTTCTCGATCCCGCATTCCTGCAGGCAGTTGTAAAACCACATGGCATCGTGGGTCATCCAGCCCTTATTCAAGAGCTCCTTCAGTTCCTTTTTCTCAAACGGAATCGGTTGGGATGTCACTTCCGTGTCCTCTTTTCGGTCCGTGGGGGAAACATCTATAAAGCATGTTGTTGTGAATTATTAAAAAAGTGTACTATTTGTCAAGACAGAGTGGTGTATTAACCGAGATAATGTGGCATAAACAACATATTGTTATTATGTTTCTCATGGGATCAGGGCGATGATTGAGAAAGTGGTCATATTTGATTGGTCGGGTACGCTCAGTCCGGATGCCGTCAGGTTTGCGGAGGACAATACCCTGACGGAAGAATTGGAGCGGAGCGGTCTCGCGGCCCTGGGGGCAGCGGCCCCGGAGACGTTCTGGGAAAAGATAGTTAACCCGACCTGGGAGGAGGGGAGCACCACCCCCATCGGCTACGGGGAGGCCATCTTCCGGAGAATCAAGGAGGCGTTCTTCCCGACGGCCACGGACGACCAGATACGGATCAGCGCCGCTCGCTTTGTCGACAGCTACCTCACCCATTCCTCCATCGACGGCCGGTGGCGTTCCATTCTGGGAAAACTGGGCAACGACCCCGCCGTCATGACGATGATCGCCACCGACCACTACGCGGAGGCGACCGCCTATATCGTCCAGTACCTCGGCGAGATGGGCGCCGGCGCGATGCCGCTGAAGGATGCCCTCGGTGCGTCCGTGCCATCACCCTTTATCGTCGCCAATTCCGCCGATATGGGCGCGCACAAGGCCGACCATGCGTTCTGGGATACGCTCAAGGGCGCTCTGGGATTGGACGGACTGCGTAGCGTCATGATCGTTGATGACTTCGGATTTAATGAAGGGGCGGGGGACAGCTACGCGGACCGCCAAAAGGTGGAGGACAGAAAAGGCGCGACCCTCTCCCTCCTGGAGGGGGTATTCGGTGTGCCGGTGCAGAGCGTGTCCTTTATGTGGGAGCGCGTTGGTGCCCCCGAGAAAGATGAAAAGGCCCTCGGCGATCTCATCGCGCGGGCATCCGCGGAGATAGAAGGGTATCTGTCCTAAAATTGACCTCATATCCGATCCATTCAAAACCACCGAATTTTGATTAACAGGCTATATATGATCTTAAAGGTTTTGCCATAGGGGGGATATAGAAGAGAGGCACTCAGGGGCCTGGCAGCCTGTATGAAGATGGGGCGGAGTTTGGAAAACTCCAGAAAACCTTCGTACCCGTGATATTGGCCCATGCCGCTGTTGCCGACACCGCCAAAGGGCATGTCGTGCTGGACCACGTGCATGGTGCAGTCATTTATACACACACCGCCCGACATGGTATGCATGAGTATTTTTTTCTGAAGTGCCCGGTCTTTTGTGAAAAGATAGAGGGCCAGCGGTTTTTCATGTGCGTTGATGTATTCGATGCACTCGTCAGTATGTGTGTAGGTCTTGATGGGCAGTATCGGGCCGAAGATCTCCCGTTGCATCAATTCCATGTCTTCCGTAACATTGAGGGCTATCGTGGGTTGAATCTTCCTGAGCCCCTCATCCGATTCGCGGTCGGGGATAAGATCGACTAGTGTGGCTCCTTTTGAACGGGCGTCGTCAAGTGTCGCGATAAGACGATCGTAGCTTTTGGCATCGACTACGGAAGTATAGTCGGCAGATGCAAGCTCAGCGTAGCGGTAT
>JAFCZZ010000398.1 GCA_019314085.1 Deltaproteobacteria bacterium
TAGGGGCACCCTTCAACTAACCAAGTGGTATCTGGAATTTATACGTGAGTATAACCCGTCGCTTGCATTATACGAGAACGTGGTCGCCAACAAGATCAAGGAAGTGTTGTCGAGGCACGGCTGGAGGGTGGAGGTTCACGACATGTCTTCCGTCATACCTCAGCGCCGGCGACGGATCATCGCTATATACCGCAAATCCGCCTTCATAACGCCAGAGGGGTGAGACATGGTGCCAATCATAATGGTCAAGTGCCCGTACTGTGGTAAGACCTTCACGGTCAAGGTCCCCAGGGAGCGGAGGAAGGGCATGGGCGCCCACTACGCCCACAAGATACGGAAGCTCTCCCCCCTGCATAGGGAGATACTGAAGATACTGTACGAGCACGGGGCGCTCCCCAAGCGCAAGATCCAGGGTTATTTGTTTGAAAAGGGCATAAGGGTCTCTGGCAACTCCCTCAGCGGCAGGTTATCCGAGTTGGCGGGCATGGGCCTCATAGAGTGCGAGATGGAGGAGGTCGCCCTGTGGGACAGGGATCGCATGATGTATAGATTCCGCAAGACCCCCGTCTGGTACATAACCATGAAGGGCAGGAGAGTACTGAAGCGGGAGGTGGAGGGTGGGAGGTCGTGAACCCTAGGCCCCTCAGCTTGGACTTCCGCTGGGACTGGCTGATCATACTCGATGCGTGCAGGTATGACTACTTCAAGCGCCTCTGGAGACGTAGCAAGGTGGAGCCCAGAGTCTCCCCCGCCAGTTGCACCATAGCTTTCCTGGTCTGGTTGAGGCCAATACCGGACTCAGTAGTTGTGACGGGGCACCCCTTCGTGCTCTCGCGCAAGGACAAGTTCACGGAGGTCATAGACGCTGGTTTCGACTACAGGCTCAACACGTGCCCCCCCTGGTACGTCTCTAGAGCGCTGAGGCACAATTACGGCAGGATACTGAAGTTTAGGCGCAAGATCCTCTGGTTCCTACAGCCCCACCACCCCCACATAGGCGAGCCAAAGTTGAATGCTGGCATCTTCAAGGACGTGAGGACCAGGGAGCTATCCCCGCAGATCCGCACCACCCTGCTCTTCATGAAGGCCAAGAGGGAGGGCACCCTGTCCAAGAGCTACGAGGGTAACCTAAGGTTGGTCATAGAGGAGCTGGAGAGGATCTTGCCCCTCCTCAGGGGCAGGGTCGTGATAACCAGCGACCACGGTGAGGGGTTGGGGGAGCCCTTGAGGTCCCAAGACAGGCCCGTGTTCTCGCACCCGTGTGGCATGGAGGAGTGGGAGGTCAGGCTGGTGCCATTCACGGTGCTGGAGGTGGCGTAGCCATGCCCGACGTATACGTGTCGTGGGATGGCTTCAGGTGGTTCATCTCCGAGCCCTGGCACACGGAGGTCCTGGGCAAGGCTGAGATAGGGGTCCTCAGGACCCTCTACAGCCTGGCCAGGGAGGATTACACATTTGTTGACGTGGGCGCTGGCCTGGGCTACTACGCGGTGCGGATGTCTAAACGCGTTAAGCGCGTCCACGCCTTCGAGCCCAACCCCAGCGTCAGGCGCATCCTATCGCGCAACTTGGAGCTGAACGGCTGTGAGAACGTCAAGGTGTGGCCCGTGGCGCTGGGCGTTGGGCGCGGAGCCCTGGAGCTTCACATAGATAAGCTATCTTCATCCCTGTTGCCGAGGCGTGGCGCCGAGTCCAGCGTGGCAGTTGAAGTCGTGAGCATGGACGAGCTGTTCATCACTCCCAACATCATCAAAATAGACGTGGAGGGCTACGAGCTTGAGGTGCTCAGGGGCGCTGAGGGCACCTTGAAGCTCTGCGCTCCATACGTGCTGGTGGAGCACCACGACTTCAGGCCAGACTGGGCTGAGCAGTGCAAGGGGCTCTACGGGAAGTGCGAGGCGCTCATGGCGCGACTGGGCTACGTCCCCCTGGTGATCACCGACGTCCACAGGCTCTGGGTCCCCAAGGTCGCCCTCCTCTCCAAGCGCATGGACGAGCTTAAGTACGCGCTCTGGCGCCACTACGTCAATCTGTGCTTCAAGAACCTCCAGGAGGGGAGGGCCTGGTACCACGGCCTGCCCAAGACCTGGTGGTGGGGCATGTGCCTGGTGGACTTCATAGAGGAGTTGCCAGAGCACATAGAGAAAGAGGCGGATTGGGCCGAGGCCGTGATTGAGTGATAACGCTATATTATTGGCATCCACTTTTCTCCCATGAATAAGGTGGACAGAGAGGTTGATAGGGCGATAAAGGAGGTCACGCCCCTTTTGACGGAGCTATCCAAGAAGCTGGAGAAAATAGACAATAACGAGGTCAAGGCGGCCACGCTCATCTACATAATCCTGCGCCTGCTCGGCGTCTCCAAGATACCCCACGGCCTCGCCATAGGCTCACTAGAGGTCTGCAAGGCCTTCGTGCTCTCCATGGCGGTGCAACAGATGATGACGCCAGACGCCAGGGAGCTTAAGTACATAGCGTGATTAACTATAAAAGTCCTGGGCGGATGATGTCAACGATCCTGCATGATGGAGGTCCCGGTCATAGACTGGAGGTTTGGGGACAAGTACTACATAACCGAGTTCGTGAGGCCCGACACCTACGAGGTGGTCGCATCCGCCGACAGGCTACGCGCCCCGTCTGCCGAGCAGAGGGTCCTCAACGTGGCTAGGTGGATAAGGGATGAGTTCTACTACCCCCTCGACTGGAGGGGGCAACCGTCAGCGGATGGTCAGCTCCTGAAGAGTCGCAAGGGGATAGGGTCATACCACTTCAAGAGGTGCGTGCCCTACATGTGGCTGTTC
>JAFCZZ010000399.1 GCA_019314085.1 Deltaproteobacteria bacterium
ATGGGGATTTCGCTTGATCAACAAGCGCTAAAAAACGTGTTGGATTTATAAAGACTGGTATTATAACCCGAGGAAACAGGCGATGGAATGGCTACCGCGCAGCGGTTTAGTTCTACAAACGTTAGTCGACACAAACAGAGAATGCCCTGGCATGATGAAAACTGGTATGTTGTCCTAGGATTACTGGACATACCGGCACCGGCTGCTATTCATAATGGGTCCGCATGCGGATGATCTTGACCGTCTTGATATCATCGAGGATCTGGTAGACCATTCGATGCTGGATATTGATCCTTCTCGAACAGGCACCGGCTAAATCACCGACCAGCATTTCATATTGGGGGGGCGTGCGATAGGGGTCCTCTTTGAGAATACCGAGGAGCCGCTCAGCCTGCGGCTTTAAACCGGAACGGGAGAGTTTCTTTGCATCCTTTCTGGCCTGTTTCGTATAAACCAGACGCCAACTCACCAGTCAAGCTCCTCGTCACACTCCTCAACCGGAGTCTTTAAACCCTCTCGAATGGAATCCCTCATGCCGGGGATCGATGACAGGTACAATGTTTCCTGGATTGCCCTCCAATCCTCTTCAGACACGAGGACAGCCGAGTTTCGTTTCCCGACAATCTGGATGGGATCATGTGACTCCGCCACATCATCAACCAGGTTATAGAGCCGCTTCCGTGCTTCAGTCGCTGTCAGTGTAGCCATTTCTTCGCCTCCATATCTAACGTACGCCATATCGTACGCTTTATGGTGGAGTGTGTCAAGGTCTTAATTGGCGAATGTGCAGCCGCGGGTCAAAGGAATAGCGTACCGGACCGGCAGGGGAACGGATATGGGTTGTCTTCGGTGGTGTTAGCTTCGTGGGTTACGGGGTTGAGCTTGATGAAAGGGCGTTGTCCCTGTCGATCCGTCAATAATTAAGTAAGGTGTCCCCGGAACTCGTCGGGAATGGGGGTGGGTGACGACCACGCCCTTTGAACCGTCTCCCGGGGCATAGAGCCCCTCGATCGTCAACCCTCCGCTCTCAAAGAAAACCCGTTCTTCCTTTATCACCGTCATGCCTCACCAGGGATTTGTTGAACCAAATTCGCTTAGGTAAATAGTTACAAGAGTGACAGCCTCCTATTTGTCCGGGTTTATCACCGGTTTCATAAACGATGCCAGAATCACCCCGCATATTGTCACTGCAATACACATGACAATCATATAATCATACGATCCGGTCTTATCATAAATAAGTCCGCCCAGGAAGGGGCCGATGGCAACGCCGACACCGCAGAGGATAACGATGAATCCAAGGATCTCACCTGTCGCCTTGTACCCGAAATAATCCGCAGGAAGTGCGCCCATGAGCCCCGCCCATGATCCGTAACTCACGCCGAAAAAGACGGCAAAGACGACCAGCATCCAGGTATCCACGGCGAAGAAGAGCCAGATGAACATCAACAGTTGAAAGATACAGGCAAGGATGTAGATTCTTTTCCTCCCGAAGTGATCGGAGAAGTAGCCGGCGCCGAGCCTTCCGAAAAGGCTTGCCCCCCCGATCAGTCCCGCAATGCCCCCCGACATCATGATCGACATCCCCCTGTCAGAAGCGAGCATGACGATATGCATCATAAGTGCAAAGATCGCTATATCGAGAAACAGCAAAGAGAGGGCAATAGCCCAGAAGGTCGTTGTTTTAATCGCTTCGCCGAAAGACAGCCCATCCGCTGATGTTCCCGGCGAGGCATCACCCATCATCCGAGCGGGTGCCTCTCTGACAAAGATAACGATTGGGACAAAGACAACCCAGGCGACGATACCAAGCACTACATACGACTGCCTCCAGCCAACAGTGGAAATCAACCAGGCGCTCAGTGGGGAAAAAACGAGGACCCCGGCCCCGATACCCGTTGCGGTAATACCCGCGGCAAAGCCCCGTCTGGCGGAAAACCAGCGCGAAACGGTTGCCATGACAGGAGAATAGATGCAGGCCAATCCGATGGAAAAAAGAATGCCGAAAGAGACGTAGAGCTCCCAGACGGAGTCTACCCTGCTCATTACAATCATGGAAGACCCAAGGCTGATCCCCGCGATCGCCAGAATCGGTTTGGGGCCTATTTTATCGACAGCCCTGCCCGCAAAGAAAGCCAAGAGATTATGCAAGACGGCATAGAAACTAAAAGCACCGGCAATGACCGATCGGCTCCAGCCAAATTCAGAAGATAACGGTTTGAAGAAGACTCCATAGGAATAAACAAAACCATAGCCGATAAATCCGGCCAGGAAACCCATGCCCACGACTACCCACCCGTAATACCCGATTGAAGATTCCCGTACCGTCGGATTACCCATTGATTCCGCCCCCGTTGATTCGTGAGTCAAAAATAGTGGCAGCTATTTTTTATAAACAAAAGCCCTGTCTCTCATTTTGAGAAACAAGGCTTTGGATGATCAGACCATAATCCCCCCCAAGTTTACAGCTGTTCACAACCAATATAATGCAGTAAAGATCAAAACATGTTAAACTACTAACTCCATTATGCTATCCTGTCAAGAATTTTTACCGGGAGACTCGCAAGAACATAAAAGCAAAGGCCCCGGTTTCATGTGTGTCAACATGAAACCAGGGCCTTTGCGTGGTGTGGTTATTGTGGTTTCCGACTGATCAATGCTTTCTATATTTCCTGCTTCCTAAGAGACCTATCAAACCGGTGCGTAAAAGGAGCATCGTAGCGGGTTCAGGAACGGGGGGGCTGGGTGTGGGTGGATCCGGATATACCTTGTTTTTTGCAAATTTGTTTGGCGAATCGT
>JAFCZZ010000040.1 GCA_019314085.1 Deltaproteobacteria bacterium
TGGCGGATATTGAGAGCTTGCCGCTATCTTCCATCGCGTCGATGGCGTTATGATAGATATTAAGAAAGGCCTGCTCCAGCATCGCCGGATCTGCATCCAGGAGGGGCAGATCTTTCGCAAAGGCCTTTTCTATCCGGATATGTTTGTCCACCACGGATTTTTCTGCCATTGCAAGGGCGTGGTCGAGGATCTCTTTTATGCCCGAGGGTTTCTTGGCGGGATCGGAGGGCTTCGCGTAAATGAGTATATCATTGACGAGTGTCTCAAGGTGTTCGACCTCCCTCCGGGCGATCTCAAACCGCTTCAAGTCGTTTCCCTCCGGCTTCAGCCGTTTTTCGAGGATCTGGAGGCTCATTTTTATCGAGGAGAGGGGATTCCTGACCTCGTGGGCGATGCCGGCCGACAACTGCCCGATGGCGGCAAGTTTCTGGCTCTCGTAGAATTTCTTCTCCAGGGCCTTGAATTCTGTGATATCCCTCTGAACGAGAATGTATCGGTCCGTTTCCTTCACCGGCCGGGGTGTTATCAGCAGGTTTCTTCTCGAACCGTCCTTTGCGGTTACCGTCATTTCGTAGGGGGTGAATATTCCCTTTTTCGCGTACTCCCATATGTCCAGGACAAACTGCCTGTTTTCTTCGTCAACAAAATCCGCGAAGTGCTTTCCCCCGAACTTCTGGGAAATTATCCCTCCATCTTTCTTCACGTCCCGGCTTACGTAATTGATGATCCCGTCTTTGCTGAGATCGAATATCTTGTCCGGCAGGCTATCGATGATGGATTGGAGATAGTTATACAATCTCTCAACTTCCCTGCGGAGATTGATATTCTCGGTCAGCTCATTCTGGAGTGTTTCGGCATATTCCTCCAGCCTGATGTCCATATCTCTCTGCTGCGTCACATCCTGCATGGTCTCGATGGCCGCGATGATTTTCCCATGCTCATCGTATATCGGGGCGGCCAGAAAATACAGATGGCGTTTCTTTCCTCCAAGGTCACTGAAAAAATCCGTGGCCTCGTAAGCACCTTTAACTGTTGTCGATTCCCGCACATTCTTGGTATGGTAGTATTTTTTGAGGGTGCCCATGTCGGAGTCGACGATTATGTCGGCGATCGTGGGCCGTTCGCTCTTATAAAAAGGGACTGAATGTTGATCCGAACCTATCATGTCACCGGCGTCAAAACCCGTCAGTTCGGAACATGCCTTATTCCAGAGGATGACACGGTGTTCCTTGTCCAGAACAAAGGTGGGAATCGGTGATCCCTCGATCACCCCTTCGGTTTTCTTGTGTTCTGTGAGGAGTTTTTCCTGCCATTCCTCGCGTTCCCTGAGCCGTTTCAGCTCTTCCTTGAGGCGCAGCCGTTTTGTGCTGGAAGTGGCTATCGAGATGCTGGCGATAATAACGGCAATGATAAACCCTAATGCGCCAAACATAATGTTTGTGAAGCCTCTTCGCGCCAAGAGAATTATTTCGTTATAGGGCGCGGCGACCGCGACAAGCCAGTGCCCCGAGGTCAGATCAATTGGGGCATAGGCTATGATCTTCTTTTCAGTTTTTCCTTCCTCGCCGGGAAGCTGGTATTCACCATACCCCGCCCTTCCCTCCTTCAGGGCGTCTTTCAGAGAGGCTCCCCTGCTTGCCGGGTGTTCCAGGGCTACCAAGCTGTGACCGATACAGGCAGAGTCAGGGTGGACAATCATGGTGCCCCCACTGTCCATTATCCAGGCGCAGCAGGTCTCGCATTTGGACGTAATATAACGGTCGATAATGGTGGAAAGCGAAAGGGCAGCCAGCACTGTCCCGGAGAACCTGTTTCCTGAATCGTATGTGGGAACGGCGACGATTACCGGTCGGGATACATCCTGCATCTCTATATCATTCTCTCCTGTCGTTTGCAGGGGGAGGGTGCCTATGTACGGTTTGCCCGTTTTCTGTACCTCCGTGAAATGGGACCGGGATTTGAAACTTTTTCCGAGAATCCCCTCGAGAGCAGAGGAGGGATATCCGATTGTCACCATCCCGCCTTTGTCTTCCAGCGCTATAAACTCCACCTTCCCCTCGAGATCGTCGTAAATCACCTTGATACTCTGGGCGGTAACTTCCTCCATGTTCCCCTTGACGTATGGCATCTCTATAAATTCCATTTTCCCGAGATCTTTATAGATTACCTTTATCCCTTGGCCGGTCACTTCCGGCATGTTTCCCCTCACGTACGGCAGCCTGGAAATAAGAATCATGCTCTTCTCGACGCTGGAGATGAAATCCTCTATGCCGGTTGCCGTTCCTCTGGCGATGGTCATCTGCTGACGGCTGAACTGCTCTACGATGTCCTTTTCGCGGGTCTGGTTGACGGTAAGCGCCAGAAGGAGAATAAATACAATAACGGCTGTAGTGGTCAGCCATATAGGGATCCGTGCTTTGGTCTGGAAAGGCTCGCGGCGTTTATCGGTGTCTTGTATATCCATCACTACCTGTCATACTTTTTCTTGTTTTCACGCCACTTGACGGCCGACAGTATGTAAATGCACACAGCTGCGCCAAGAGAAATAATAAGGGTAACAAGCCCGCTCTGAATTCCTACAACCTCTTTGCAGATCAACCAGACAACCAGGTAGGTTATCACGGTCAGTATCTCCTGCATTGTTTCTCCCCCTAGATTCAATGAGACCCAACTTTTATAAGCCCATGGCGAAATAAAAGGTGCTGGTCGAATTAATACCGAGAGCGAAGCGTATCGGTATAACTTATGTATGACTCAATCTTCAACAGGCCCCATGGCGGAATAAAAGGTGCCAGTCGAATTAATGCCGATAGCGAAGCGTATCGGTATAACTTGTGTAACTCAATTTTCAACAGGCCATTTTGGCGCGACAAAAATTACAAACAGACGTAATGAGGCTCACCGTTTAACAAACCCCGCGGTGTAATAAAAGGTGCAGATCGAATTAATATCGAAGGCCCATGTGTGCCACGGTAGGTGCCCCGCAGGTTACAGAAGTTTTATGCCAATGGCTATGCCGTCCTCCTGAAATAAGATTCTTGAAGGGATGGGATACCTGTTTTCCTCAAAGCCCTCTTTCCTTTCGATACTACAGACCTTACTGCCAATTTTCAATAAAAATCATGAAACCCGAAGAAACTGAGGGATAATGGAAAGGGGATGACCTTCGTGTTTCTTACTTGCGTATTGACTTTATTTGTTCGTGAGTATAAGGGGAGACCCTTAGTGACACGGGTTACGGCTGTCGACTGGCACCTGTTTTCTGCCCTGTATCATTGTATCTTTTGTTCAATGTGTCGGTCAGGTTGAATGAAATGTTAAACAGAAGACCCTGCAACTTCATCCGGTACCGTATGAAGAAAAAATTATATGCGCAATAATACCGTTATGTTGACTGGAATGATAGGGGTGAAGGTATAAGTGGCATGTCTGTTGCAAAAGCACGGATGGTTTCAATAAGGGACATACTCTGAGAAACCTTTGTACGGTACGTACAGATAAAACCAAGTATCAAAGAGGAAAGGAGAAGGAAAATGTTAAGAGGAACAGTAAAATGGTTTTCAGCTCTGTTGACGGTAACGGCGGCCCTGTTGGTGTCTTCGCCGATGGTATTTGCAGCTGAGGCCCTTCCGGAAGAGGGGGGATCTCTGATAAAGGTTATCTTTGCCGTAGGCGCCATGCTGGGGTCCGGTCTGGCAATCGGTCTCGGGGCAATCGGAGCGGGTGCCGGCATCGGTAATGCCGCAAATGGAGCTTGTAGTGCAGTCGGAAGAAACCCCGGTGTTCAGGGAAAGATCATGATGACAATGCTGGTCGGTATGGCTATGGCGGAATCAATCGCCATTTACGCCCTTGTCGTTTCGCTTGTTCTTCTCTATGCAAACCCTTACACAAGTTTTCTTTGGGGTTAATCAGCACTGAGCAACTAACTTCAAAATTAACAAACGTTAGGGGGAGATAAACATGTCAGAAACTAAAAAGGGTAAGCAGTTTTTTACTGTATCACGGGTATTCTTCCTGCTTATCGTAATCCCCTTATTGCTGACGTCTTTTTTGATAGCCAATGGCATCTTCCAATTAGGGGACACATCAAAGAAGGGGGCGGCGGCTGTTCTTGATCAGAAGGCGCAGGGAGCGATTATGATGCGCGCTGTTGCCGTAGCCGAGAATGTCGCCTCTTTTCTGCAGGAATGCGAGAAAGACACACTGGTGGCGACCATTCTGCCGGCAAACGCCGAGACATACAGAGAGTTTATGCTGAAAAACAAACAGGCTCTCTGGATTAAGAAAAATGGGAAAATTGTCAAATCTTCCGAACCACTATACGTAGAGATGGCCCTGGTCGACAAGGCGGGTAACGAGGTTATCAAAATTGCCGACGGGGAGATCGTACCGGGATCCAAGCTGGTGAAGGTGAGCGATCCTGGAAATACGATCTATAAGTCAGAAGATTATTTTGCCAGAACAAAGAAGCTTGACAAGGGCGATGTCTATGTCTCCCATGTCACGGGCTGGTATGTAAACCGGGCTGATTTTGAGAAGGGAAAGCGGTTTGAGGGTATCGTTCGCCTGGCAACACCCCTGTTTGATAAGCGGGGATTTGCGGGGCTTATTACCCTTGCCCTTGATGCGCGGCAGCTTGCAAAATTTACCGACAATATTATACCAACCGAGGCGGGCTACGTGTTTGAGGCCGATTCCTCAACGGGGAACTACGCATATATGATTGATGACAAGGGGCTCGTTATATCGCACCCCGATGATTACCATATAGCGGGTCTCTACCGGGATGGAACCCCTGTTCCGTATCTCACGGGTGAGACGCTGGAGAGCATGACGAAAAAGGGCGAGGAGGTTCTGAATCTTTTCTCCTTAGCGTTTATGGATCCTGCACTTCCCGAGGTTGCGAAGGCTGCATCCTCAGGCCGTTCGGGCGGCAAGATCTATAAATTTGCCGGCCGCACCAAGTTTGTCTCCTATGCACCGATACCGTTTTACTCGGCAACCTATCCCGAGCCTGCCGGGTTTGGATGGATTGGTATGGGCCTTGATGTAGACAAATTTAATGAAGCAGCGCTGGCGACTGCGCACAAGATAGAAAAAGAGGCACAGGCGTGGTTGACAACGATTATCCTGATTCTTGTCATCGCGGTTTTTATCCTTTTCCTGATCTCTACCCTGCTTTCGAAGGGGATAACCCGTTCGATCGAGGCAGATGTTCCCGAGGGGGCAGTGCCGCACTATTACGATGATGAGGATTAACAGAGGGTTTGAGAAGTACTGTTAAGAAAAGTCGGAAGTTCCGGGGGGATGTTTCCCTGGTGTGATGTCTTTTCATAAGCGATGTTAGCACCGAAGGCCGGGAGCCCAAGCTCTCGGCCTTTTTATATGGTGGTGAGCCCTCGGGGCAAAATCCTTGAAGTGTTTGTGTGGGTATGGTAACTTACCGCTGATCATCCTGATTTTTTAAAAGGGTTTGTACCCGTTCAGAAAACGAAAGAAGAGATAAAATCAAACAGCCGGGAGGGGAGCTGTATGGATGAAGACACAAGGACGTTGACGGAGGATGACAAGATTTACGATCTCGTGGATGTGATCGACGAAAATCCCGACGGGGTCTTGCCGGCTGATACCCTGGACGACGAGATTGCCAGCGTTGTTTCAAAGATTGCCGAGAGGAGTGCCAGGGAAATGTTTCCCTCTATCGCCGAGAAGATTATACGGGAAGAGATAGACAGGCTGAAGGAAAGCCCGGGAAAGTAGGTGCTCAATCCCGGTGAGATAAGGGGAATATTTTTGAAAAACTCATGTTGGTATATTGTCTCCGCAGTCCTGTTTTTTTTTGTGCTGTATCCGTTATGTGTGCATGCCAGTTCCGATACCATCGGGATTGAAACCGAGGGTACGTGTGCCGTGTATGGTAATGACAGGGCGCCGGCACGGGACAGTGCGATAGCCAACTCGATGAAAAAGGCCGTGGAACGCGTGGTCGGGATGCTGATCTCTGAGGAGGTCGCGACGGAAAACGCTGACACCCTCAATAACACTGTCTATCCGAAATATAAGGATTACATACGTGATTATCGTATCCTGGAAGAGGATGTAAAAGATAATCTCTGCCGAGTCAGGATACGAATTACCCTGACGGTTATGGATATAAAGCATGATCTTGAGAAACTGGGTGTTCTCATCAGCGAGTGGCAGCCGGAATATGGTACAACAGTAATTGAAGTTGTGGTACGGGGAATAGAAAAATACGGCGATTTCAATGTGCTGAGGGAGAGATTGGAAACGGATATCGGGGGGGTGGATGCCGTGCATCTGCGAAGGATGGGATCGGGTGTGGCAGTGATGAATGTCGAGGTGCAGGGAGATGCCTCCCTGCTCGCCAACAATCTGCAATTAAAAGAATTCAGGAATTTTTCACTCTACGTGACAAAAATTACCCGGGACACCATAGAACTCAACATGGCAAAGGAGTAAGAAATTGATGTATAAACTAAAGACAAGTGTTGTGCTATGCCTTATCGCTTGCCTCATGTCGGGATGTGCGTCCGGGGTTTCTCATACCCTTGTTCCGGATTATACTAAGAGGGAAATACGACTCATTGCCCTGGCACCTGTTGACAATAGAACAGGAGACACACAAGCGGCGCAGCTTCTGAGAGAGAATATACTCGAGGCCCTCTATTTCAAGGGATACCCCCGAATACCCCTTAGTATGATAGACGAGAAGTTGACTGCGCACCGTGCCCGGAAAGCGGACGACAGCATATACGACATTCCGCCGGAGACTGTTGGAGAGTTGCTGGGTGTGGATGCCGTCATGTATTGCAGCCTGCTCGAATGGAATACCTCGTTCATCAGCATGTATGCACCTACAATGGTCTCTGTTGCGCTCGAATTGAAAGATACCGGAACGGGGGCGATCCTCTGGAGCTCACGATACAGCATAGTTGAAAGACACTATGATTTTACCAGGAAGAGGCTTGAATCCAAGGCATATCAGTCGTATGAGCCGGCTGTTCGAGAGATTATCGATGAAACCTTCGCCAGCCTTCCCGATGGCCCTGATTGTGTGGGAAAGGTACCCCCTGAAAAGAGCTTTTGGAAATTCTGGTAGAAACGCAGGATCGTAGAGTATGAATATTCCTAATCTGCTTACCCTCATTCGCATCATACTGGTTCCGATCTTTGTTATCCTTATGATGCAGGATTCCTTTTCCTATGCCCTTGTGATCTTTGTCATCGCGGGTGTAACGGACGGCCTGGACGGATTTCTGGCACGAATTCTGAGACAGCAGACCGTCCTGGGCTCCTATCTGGATCCTCTGGCGGACAAGGCGTTGATAGTAACCTCTTTTGTTATTCTGGCGACCCTGGAGATTATCCCGAGCTGGCTTGCGGTGGTTGTCATAAGCCGGGACTGCATCATCCTCTTTGGTGTGTCCGTGCTTTTCCTTATGTCCGTCCCCTTTGAGATACGTCCCACCTACGTGAGCAAGGCGACGACGGTGTTGCAACTCCTGACGGTTTTTCTTGTGCTCGTGTCCAAGTGGCTGCCCGGATATACCAATCCCACAATGAGCATGACGTTATTCTGGAGCACCGCTTTTTTTACCGTGGTTTCAGGATTTTATTATATCTTCAAGGGAATAAAATTCATAAACAACTCATAGGCTTTGTATAATATTTCTTGACACGAGTGAGTTTTATTGTTAGGTGACTTAGTCTTTTCAGGCCATAGGCACGTAGCTCAGGGGGAGAGCATCACCTTGACACGGTGGGGGTCCAGGGTTCAAATCCCTGCGTGCCTACCATTTTTATATGCATGTGCGAGGGCATCGGCGTTTGTGGTGCCCTTTCTTTGGGAAATCGAGGGGAACCTCTCCTGATTTCGAGATGTTAGGTTTTCGGAATAGTGCTGTGAAAAAGATTGCGGTAACATTACCAGAGGGTTCTGCTGAGGTCTACCAGTCCGGAGAAACGGTCAGTGAAATCGTCTCTTCCCGGTGCGGGGACGCCCTCAAGTCCGCCGTGGCGGCCAGGGTTAATGGGGAGATGGTGGATCTGAGCTGCCCCGTGACTGAAGATGCCAGGGTAGAGCTTGTTGATATATCCTCCCCGGATGGGCTGGGTGTGTTGCGGCACAGCACATCGCACATCATGGCCCAGGCGGTTCAGGATATTTTCGATGGTGTCAGGGTAACCATAGGCCCTTCGATAGAAGACGGCTTCTACTATGACTTTGAATATTCCGACACCTTTACCCCCGAGGATCTCAAGAAGATAGAGAAGCGGATGCGTAAGATTGTCTCCGCTAATCACCCCTTTGTCCGTAAGGAGATGTCGCGCCAGGATGCAGTTTCGTTTTTTGAAGACAGAGGTGAGCCGTACAAGGTGGAACTGATCAACGACCTCCCCGAAGATGTTACCGATGTGAGCCTGTACAGCCAGGGGGGATTTGTCGACCTCTGCCGGGGGCCCCACATTCCTTCGACGAAGATGATCAGGGCCTTCAAACTCCTAAGTGTTGCGGGGGCTTACTGGCGCGGGGATGAAAAGAACAAGATGCTCCAGCGCATCTACGGTACCGGCTTTGCCACACAGGAAGAGTTGGACGACTATCTCAGACTCATAGAGGAGGCCAAAAAGAGAGACCACCGACGGCTGGGGAGAGAGCTTGATCTCTTCCAGATGAATGATGAGGTGGGCCCGGGACTGGTGATATTTCACCCGAAGGGAGCCCTCCTGAGGACGATCATTGAGGATTGGGAAAAGAAGGAACATCTGAAACGCGGGTACGGTATCGTCATGGGCCCCCAGATTCTGGCGGTTGACCTGTGGAAAAAATCTGGCCACTTCGATCACTACCGCGAGAATATGTATTTTACCGAGGTGGACGAGCAGGCATACGGCATAAAACCGATGAACTGCCTTTCACACATGCTGATATACAAATCGAAGATACGCAGCTACCGGGACCTGCCCCTGAGATATTTCGAGCTGGGGACCGTCCACCGACATGAGAAGACGGGTGTTTTGCATGGTCTCATGCGCGCGCGCCAGTTCACGCAGGATGATGCCCATATCCTGTGCACGCCAGATCAACTGAACGCAGAGATCAGGGCCATCGCGGATTTGGTGGATTATACCATGGGTGTCTTTGGCTTTGAGTACGAGGTGGACCTAAGCACGCGGCCGAAAGACTCGATAGGCTCGGATACAGATTGGGAGCTGGCAACCGCCGCCCTGAGTCTCGCGCTTGAGGACAATAAGATAACATATGATATCAACGAAGGGGACGGAGCGTTCTACGGGCCCAAGATAGACTTCAAGCTCAAGGATGC
>JAFCZZ010000400.1 GCA_019314085.1 Deltaproteobacteria bacterium
TCGATGGCAGAGGAGCATATGGTCCCGCGTCTGCTGTCGTTCTCCCCTACGCCCAGAAAAAAGGTTTCCTCCACATAGGAGCACGAAACTACAAGCCGCAGGCCCTCCAGTATCTGCTTCACAGAGAGATAGTCCGCACAACCGATGACGGTAGATACTACCTCGTTGCAACCACTCAGGATGTAAGGCTGTAGATCCCCGCCTTCCGGGGCCCAGGAATCGCATACCTCTTGCGCGGGACCGTCAGCGATGCTTTACTACCCCTACCTTTTCACACACCCCACAGATGGGGCACTGACTGCACAGGGGAGAGGTGGGCCGGCAGATAAGCCTGCCGAATGCCACCATGAGGGTATTATATTCCGTCCAGTATTCCTGGGGGAGTTTTGCCCGGAGGGCGTATTCCGTTTCGTCCGGTGTCTTTGTCCTGACGTAGCCCAGGCGATTTGAGATTCGGTGGACATGCGTGTCCACACATATCCCCTCCCCTCTTTTCTCCCCACCCCCTTGAGTGTGAGCAATTCGTCAATGCTGTCGGGAACGCGGGAGTCGTATCGTTCGATCAGTTCTCGGGAGACATGAAGGATCGTCCGTGCCTTGTTCCGATAGAAACCGACGGGATAGATGACGTCGGCTATCCGATCCGGGGAGAGCTTCAGCATTTCAGCGGGGGTTGAGGCCAATGCAAAGAGCTTCCGGGTGGCCACCTCGGTCACCTCATCCTTGGTCCTCAGGCTGAGGAGGGTGGAGATGAGGATATGAAACGGTGTGCTCTTCTGTTCGGCAAGCTCTGAAACGATAGGGAGTTTTTTTGATGTGAGGGTTTTTCTGAGGGCTTCAATAACGACTGTTATATCGGAGTTTTTCATACGCCATAATGAGCAGCAGCCGGCATCCTTACACCAGAGATTACCGGAAAACCGGCCGCCGAAGATATCTTATTCGTACCCCTCTTCATCGGCAAGAATATCCAAGTGCAGCGTTGCTATATCCTCCACATCCAGATTGGGCGCCTTCTCCGCCTTCCTGAAGTCGACCGCCTTTATGTACTTGTTGCAGACGTTACACACATCGACCCGGTACTTCTCCTCTTCCTCGATGGTGAAATAGGCGAGTGTCTGCTGGTCTTCATTGCCGCAGAATGGGCATCGAATTCGTTTGAACTGCCATTCAAATCCGCATTGGCCGCAGAAGAGAAACCTCTTTCCTCCGTCTCCTCTCAGCTCCGATATCTTCGGTTCCCTGCCGCATATGGGACAGTACCCTTCAGCCCACTTCGATCCGGTGATCGTCTCTCCATACTTTTCCGAGAGGACCTCCAGCGCCGGCCGCAGGCTCTCTTCAACAAGGAAACCCAACAGATCAAAGACACCTTCTTCATTCTCATCCGAGGCATCCACATCCTGCGGGAGGATGAAGGATTCGCGGACCATTTCCCCGTAGTTCAGCTCACCGGAATTGATCTTCCGTATTATTTCATCGGTTTCTTTCAGGTCCCTCTTGTGGGCTATCTCGAGAAGGGCGATAAAATATTCCTTCGGTCCCTCAAGCTCAAAGGTGCCCTCGGGAAAATCAACGAGGGGCAGCCCTCCGGCAACTTTTTTCTCTATGAGCGATGCATCTACGTTGAAGATATCTTCCTTGACCTTGCGGCGGTACGTTTCCCTCATAATAAGTACTTCTTCAAGGATATCCAACAGTTCTTCATAGTGGGGATTCATATGTTTGTACCCGTCAATCGTCTTCAGGGTATCTCTCAAAACTTGTGCCATGGTTCACCTCTTGTGGGGTTTTAAAACGAAGCCCCCCTATATATGCTTTTTCCGACTAATTCAAGAAATTCTTGGTCCAGCAAAAAGGGGCCCGCTCGCGATTGAACAGGCCCCTTCATTCCTAGCAGATCGTGACGCCGATATCCAGCGCAGATCGTGTTTCTACTCTGAAACTTCCAGCTTTCCCGTCTCTTCCATCTCTTTCAACCACTTCGGGCACTGTTTCTCCGCCCAGGAGCGTGTGACCCATCCCGTCAGGATAGCGGACACGGAACCGGGGACACCAACGGTACCCAGATACAGGTGGATAAAGAAGAAGGGGAAGATGACCAGGAACCCGAGGGCATGCAGGGGGTACATCCACCGTACCAGCTCCATCGGGAGACCCAGCGGGAACCACATAACCAGCCCGGTGAGAATCATGATAACCCCGAAGCCTGCCACTGCCCAGAAGAATGCCTTCTGGCCGGGATTGTATTTCCCTGTCTCAGGAACCTTGTCCACGTGCCACAGATACCCGCCCGCCACCATAATCCACTCCAGATCCTCAGGAAACTTGAATATACCGGCCTCTTTCCACCATATCAATATGGCGAAGATGAGTGACGGGATGAATACAAGCCCGGAAAAGTTGTGGATCAGCTTCAGGGTTTTCAATCCTCCAACAGGAACCGCAAGAAAATTGAACGAATGGAACATCATTCCCAGACCCGAAATCATAAGGATCAGGCAGGAAAAGGCCATGCACCAGTGTACTATTCTCTCAAACCCATCAGATGCTTTTATCATTCCTTTTTTCATTTTATTCGTCTCCTCCCTTGCTTACCTGGTCCCCTTCGCCGCTGGTGTCCTTGGGACCGTGGGTGATGTAATGTAAGAAGGACCCCGCTATAACACCGCCGACTGCAAGCAGGCTGAGCGGTTTGAGCCAGTCTTTCCAGGCAATAACAGAGAGAGGTACTCTCGGTTTCTCCGGAAGTCTGTCATAGATGGCGGCCTTCCTCGGAAGGACGTATATCATGTGCGTTCCACCCACAAAGGTGTCTCCATAGACGGAGGCGTCGCCGCCCAGCTCCTTGGCCCTCGCGTATGCCACTTTCAGCATCTCACCCTTGTCGCCGAAGCGCAGGGCGCCGGTGGGACAAGCCTTTACACAAGCCGGTTCCATCGCATTGTCGATCCTGGAAAAACACAGGTCACACTTGAGGATCTTGTCGGTCTCAGGATCATACCTGGGCACCTCAAAGGGGCACGCAAAGACGCATTCCTTGCACCCGATACACTTGCTGTTATCAAGGGCGACGGTACCATACTTGGTATGGGACAGGGCGCCACTCGGGCAGACCTTCACACAGGCCGCATCGGT
>JAFCZZ010000401.1 GCA_019314085.1 Deltaproteobacteria bacterium
AAAGGGTCGTACTGGAAAGACTGAGAGATGAGACAAATTAGGACACTGAAAAAACTGGATGCGACCGTCAGGGTGCCCGACTCGAAAAGCTATACACAGAGGGCCCTCATTATCGCCTCGCTGGCCGAAGGAGAATCTCTCCTTCGGGGCGCCCTGATCTCCGAGGATACAAATCTCCTGATCGAGGCCCTCCGGTCCCTCGGCGCCGGTATCCTCGTTGCCGGTACCGACATCGCCGTCACCGGCACGGGTGGAGTCATACAAAATCCCGGAAAGAAACTCTTCCTGGGAAACAACGGCACCGCCCTGAGATTTCTCACGACACTGGCCTCTCTCTCCGCAGGCGAGATTACACTGGATGGCAGCGACCGACTCAGGCAGCGGCCGCTACAGCCCTTGCTCGGCGCCTTACAGGGGCTGGGGGTGGTCTGTCGCAGCACAGAGGGCAACGGCTGTCCGCCCGTCGTCATTCAGGGGGGAGGTCTCCAGGGCGGCCGAGCGGTCTTTACCGATGCGCGCAGCAGCCAGTATATCTCCTCCCTCCTGATCGGCGCCCCCTATGCGAGGGAGAACGTGACCGTAGAGATGCGGGGGACAACCGCTTCCCTGCCCTACATCGATATGACCGGGGAAGTAATGCGTCACTTTGGTGTGGATCTGATACAGGGAAAGGCCGGCGAATACATCGTTCGGGCCCCTCAGAAATACGCGGGGAAAGAGTATCTGATTGAAGGCGACGTATCGAGCGCCTCCTACTTCTTCCTGGCGGCGACCCTCTGCCGGGGACGGGTGCGGGTTCTGAATATCAACCCCGACACCCCCCAGGGAGATATCGGTCTCTTAAAGATCATCGAACAGCTGGGCGGCCACGTTCTGAAGGGAAGGGATTGGGTGGAGGTGACGGGGAATACCCTCCATGCCGGCGGCTACCGGTTCGATATGGGAAACATGCCCGACATGGTCCCGACGCTCGCCGTCCTGTCGGCCTTCAGACCCGGACGAACCGTGATCACCAACGTCTCGCACCTGCGCCTCAAGGAGAGCGACCGGATAGCGGCCCTCGTCAATGAACTGAACCGGACCGGGATCGATGCGGAGGAGCGGGAAGACGGCCTTGTCATCAACGGGGGGAGGCCTCACGGGGCCCGAATTGAGACGTACGACGACCACCGCATCGCGATGAGCTTCGCCGTCGCCGGGTTCGCGGTGGAAGGGATGGAGATCAAAAACGAGGCGTGTGTCGGCAAATCCTTCCCCGGGTTCTGGGAGGAAATGGAGCGGCTCTACCCATGAAGAATATCATCCTTATCGGATACCGATGCACGGGAAAGACCTCCGTCGGGGAAAAACTCTCCGAGAGACTCGATCTGCCCTTCACCGACACCGATGATCTGGTCACCCGGGAGGCGGGGATGTCGGTCGGCGAGATCGTACGGGAAGGGGGGTGGGCCTTGTTCCGACGAAAGGAAAAAGGGGTGATCGCGCGGCTCTCAACGATAGAGGGCACCATCATCGCCCCCGGAGGGGGAGCGTTTGAGGATCCCGAAAACAGGGAGGCCATGAGGGGCAAGGGACTGTTTGTCTGGCTGACCGCCGACGTAAAGACGATCATGGAGCGGATACTCGCGGACCGGAAGAGCAGCGACCAGCGCCCCCCCCTCTCCGACGGCAATCTCGAAGCACAGACGGCCCTGATCATGGAGGAGAGGGAGCCCATCTACCGCGGTCTGGCCGCACTGACCATCGATACCTCGCAAAAGGGCATTGACTCGGTAGTGGATACTATCTGTGAATTATTACAAAAGGAGTAGCCATGTCAGGAAATACCATCGGAACGCTCTTCAGGGTAACGACCTGGGGGGAATCACATGGAAAGGCCATTGGAGCGGTAGTCGACGGATGTCCGTCGAACATCGTCCTCGCCGAACCGGACATACAGGAAGAACTGGACCGGAGAAGGCCGGGGCGCGGAGGGGCGAGCTCACCACGCCGCGAAGAAGACCGGGTGGAGATCCTCTCCGGCACCTTCGAAGGGAAGACCACGGGGACGCCCATCTCCCTGATCATACACAACCGGGACGCCGCAAGTGGTGATTACGATAAGATCCGCTATCTCTTCAGGCCGGGACACGGCGATATCACCTATCAGAAGAAATACGGGATCCGGGATTACCGGGGAGGCGGTCGCGCCTCCGGCCGCGAGACCTCGGCGCGCGTGGCCGCGGGGGCCATTGCCCGAAAGATACTCGATCGCGAAGGGATCGAGGTCACCGCCTGCACCAGGGAACTGGGGGGCATCAGGGCAAAAGGCACGGCAGTGGACCAGATCAAACACAACCCTCTCCTGTGCCCCGACAGCGAAGCGGCCCGGAAGATGGAGGCCCGGATCGAAGAGGCGCGCACCGCAGGCGATTCCCTCGGTGGGATCGTGGAGATCCTGGTCAGGGGATGCCCCCCGGGTCTGGGAGAGCCCGTATTCGACAAGATTGACGGTGACCTCGCCAAGGCACTGATGAGCATCGGGACGGTGAAGGGGGTGGAGATCGGCGCCGGCTTCGAGGCGGCGCGGATGTCCGGCTCCGCGTGCAACGACCCTATAACGCCGGACGGATTCGCGACAAACAACGCCGGGGGGATACTGGCCGGGATCACCAACGGCGACGAGATTGTCATCAGGGCGGCCTGCAAACCGATCGCCTCCATCGGAAAAGAGCAGCAGACCATCGACATCTCCGGAAAGCCGGTGACCATACAGGTCAACGGGAGACACGATGTCTGCGTC
>JAFCZZ010000402.1 GCA_019314085.1 Deltaproteobacteria bacterium
AAAGATAAAAATTCTGGCGAGAAAAAAGAACGCACTGAATGGCACCGCGTTGTGGTCTGGGGCGATGGCCTCTGCGGTATCGTTGAGCAATATCTGAAAAAAGGCTCCAAGGTCTACCTTGAAGGCCAACTCGAAACCCGGAAATGGACGGATAAGGAAGGCCACGACAAATACACCACTGAGGTCGTGATCCGGGGCTTTGGCGGCAAAATGGTCATGCTGGACGGAAAGCAAGACAGCCAAGGTGGCAGTGATTATCCGGCGCCCGATGACAAACCGCAGGGCGCGCCCGCTGGGGCTGATTTAGACGACGAGATTCCTTTTTGATGAAAAAGCAAACCTTCATCACCAAGACCGAGGAAGCTCTTAAGCTGGCGCAAGAGTTTGTCAGCAGCCTCCACCCATCGAAAAAATGGGAAATCACGGTTGCTGAATATCGTAAAAAGCGATCCCTTGGCCAGAACGCCCTCATGTGGAAGTGGGCCAACGAGGTTGCTGATTATGTTTCCGAACATACCGGGATGGACGCAGACGATGTTCACGCCTTTTTGAAGGGCAAGTTCCTGTCACCCCGGATCGTGGAAATCAAAGGTGAGGTCGTGGAATATCGGACAACGACCAAGCTCTCCACCGCCGAAATGACGGATTACATGAACAAGATTTACGCTTGGGCGACCACCGACCTTGGCCTGATATTACCGCACCCCGATGATTTAGGAAGAGATGATGGACGTTAATGAAAGCCAGCCCGATTTATTCAGCCAAAAGCCCCCAACCTTCGGGGGAAAACGCCAGCAATTCGACGGGCCGGATTATGTGGAAGCTTTTGACCATAAACGCCTCACGGGCCAGATCCAGCGCGTTTATGCGTTGATGGTTGATGGGAGGTGGCGCACGCTGGACGAAATAGCGCAGGGAACTGGCGACCCGCACGCCTCAATTTCTGCCCAACTCCGGCACCTGCGCAAGCCACGATACGGCAGCCATACCATTGATAAGCAGCCCAGGGGGGATCGCGGCCACGGGCTTTGGGAGTACCGATTAACTTCTACGCAGACTTGACGTTATGTTCGTATTGAAGTACGTTATGGAGTATCATGAAATCCACGCAAAATTGGGATTTCGGACAAGGGGAGGAAATCGTACATGCTATTCGGCTATGCCAGAGTGTCCACAGACGATCAATCGCTTGATTTACAAAAGGATTGCCTCATCAAATCCGGTGTGGCCCTTGAGCAAATCTACGAAGAGCACGTTTCCGGCGTCAAAACTAATCGCCCGCAGCTTACCGAGTGCCTACGTTCCCTCCGGGAGGGCGATGTTTTGGTGGTATGGCGCCTGGATAGATTGGGCCGGTCTGTGCCGGAACTCATTAAGATCATGGTGGATTTACAAAAGCGCGGGGTCGAGTTTCGCAGCTTAACAGAATCCATTGATACCAGCACGGCAACGGGGAAAATGGTTTTCCACATGCTTGCGGCTTTCGCAGAGTTTGAGCGCAATTTGATTTCCGAACGCACCAAAGCTGGCCTCAAGGCAGCCCGTGCTAGGGGCCACAGGGGCGGCAGGAAGCCTAAGCTTAATGCCAAGCACTTAAAGGCCGCAAAGGCCATGCTGGGCGATCCTACGACCACTATGCAGGAGGTTGCGGATACTTTGGGGGTGAGCCGCGCAACGGTTTATCGTGCCCTGGAACGCGAAAAAGAACCAACAACGATGAAACAGTTAAAGAAGCAAGCCAAAGCTGCCGGGAAGGCAGAACGGCATATTCAGTAACGAGGGCTAACGATATGACCGAGAAACCAGAAATATGCGCTTCGCCGGGTGGGCTGTTTGCCTGTTTAACGTGTTGGCGAAACCCAAAAGAGCGCGGCGAACACCCCGACACGCTGGCAACGTATCCACAAGTTTTCCCTGAGATTGAGGGAAGCACCGCAACGGCAAAATGCCTAACCCATTCGCATGGGAAGGCGTGAACTTTAGACGAGGGTAGAGCGATGTTTACCAAAGGCCAAATCAAGATGGAACTTGCCTCACAGCTTACGCCAACAATCGGGGCCGCTGCTGCTTTTGATGCAGCAATGCGAATTGTGGACGCCGGGCAAACCCCCAAAGACTTGCGCGAAAAGTGGGGTGACGAAGTGGCAGATGCCATTGACGCCGACCTGAAAGACATGAACTGAAACGAGCCGAAAGGACACAAGAAAATGAGTAAAGACCCGAACAAGAAAACAATCAAAATCAAGACCCGCGAAGGCACCGCCTTTGGAAAACTTGTTACGCAGGCTTTTTTTTGGGTTTCTCTCGCAAGTATGTATTGGGCCAACCACGCCTACCTCGACGACAGCATCCCATCATGGGTGCTTTTCACGATGTTCATTCTTGGTTGGGCGGCGCTGGCCATGTCGGTTGTCAAACCGGACGGTGAGTTTACTGATGCTGCCAAGGCCAAGGCGTTCATTGATGATTTTTATTCGTCCGAATGACGAGGCCCCATAGGGCGAAGGAAAGACGATGAATGTTCAGAAAGCAGCGCGGGAAATGCGCCAGATTATCAAGAACTGCGACCCCGCCTTTGAACCCGCCCGTTCAGAGGACGGTAAGGGCGTTGACCATGCCCTTTGGATGCTCGAAGGGATTATTGCCGGGTATATCCAGCACGAAAAAGGCCACCGTTGGCTTGGCTACGCCCAAGCGATTTGCGTTGTTGAGGAAGTCGGCACACTGGACGACATGAAGCAAACGAACGTAAGCGCATGAACGGAACTTTTTTACTTTG
>JAFCZZ010000403.1 GCA_019314085.1 Deltaproteobacteria bacterium
GCGGGGAGGGCTGGAAAATACGACCTGATCGTGACCTATCAGGACGCTGCGGGGCGAGTTCGGATAGTAACGATTCCGTACGAGGAGTTTTCAGGAAAAACAGAGGACGAGCAGGCAGAAACGCTGCGCAAGTACATCGGAATGCAGGAATCCGAGCGGCTCCGGTTCATCGGCAGGGAAATAACGCTCTAAAATGCTGACAGTCAACGATTACAGCCATCTAAGCCCAGAAGAGGCACAGAGGAGGCTCGTTCATGTAGCGCACCGCATCCTTGCCGAGCAGTATCATGAGCAGTTTTTTATAAAAGACCCCCGCCCAGAGCAGTATCTAAAAAATGAACTAAAAGCGTTCTGGGAAGGCACAATTCAAGAGCTGCACGGCTGGAGCAATCCGGTCGGGCAGGCGATCGAGGCGCTAAAAAAGTGGTTCTCGTCCTACTTCTCGTGGTTCTGGGAAAACTTTGTTTGGGGTAACTTCGAAATCATCATGGACTGGTTCGAGCGGCTCTGGGGGGATGCCGTATCGTATATGCAGTTAGCGTACTTCACTGTGCTCGATATACAGAGATACCTCTTCGACCTCGCGGGGCAGATCGGCATTGCAGTGATGAACAGTATGCAATACGCCGTTTCTGGCATTGTTTCTGCCGTGCGAGAGCATGTAATCCCCGCAATTCAAGAGATTTTCAGCGTTTATCAAGCGTTCTGGGACAGAATGCCTTTTCTAATCGATAGAAACTGGCAAGAGACTCAGAGCGTGAAAGACATCATAAACGAAAAGTGGAGCGACCTGACAAAAGAAATTAGCGGAGATTTCGAGACGCTGAGCCGACAGGTGGCCGCTCTACCGCAGTCGATCGCAAATGCGTTCAGTGGAGCGATGGAGACACTGAAAGCAAAGCTAAAAGAGCTCTGGAACGAGGTTCTCGTTCCGTTCGGCAGCACGTTAGCCGAGGGGGTCTCTGCAGTCGGAGAGCAGCTCGGAAACGTGACTATCACGGTGCTAAACTCGCTGTACGACGTTCTGAGAGGTTTTGCACCGCTGACACCGGACAGGGCGGGCGAGGCGGCGATTTCCATGCTCAAAATCACAGGAACGGCCGCTGCTGGGCTGCTTGGGATGTCCGCGGTCTGGGATCTGATGCATCCGTTCAAAGACGTCGTTCCCGGCGAAATCAAGGCAATGCTATACGATGTTACGGGCTTTCGCACAATTCTGGGCGGTCTGGTCGGCGCTCTCGCCACAGCGGCAGTCATTCAGCCGTCAAAGTACATGTACAACTACATTTTGCAGCCCTACATCCCTCGCGAGGACGATCTCAAGCGGTTTTTGTGGAGAGGGCTCATAACAGAGCAGGATTACAGGGAAATGCTGCGCTATCAGGGCTATTCAAAGCGATGGGTCGATAATTTCGTTGAGCTCACCCACGAAATTCCGCCTCCCTCGGATCTCGTGCGTTTCGTGGTCAGAGAGGTTGCTTTGATGCCAGAAGACTACGAAACGCCGGAGTTTTTCCTCGAAGCGATGCGAAAATGGGGTTATGAGGACTACTGGTCTCGGGCATATTGGTGGTCGCACTGGGAGCTGCCCGCGTTTGGGCAGTTGCAGGAGGCTTACTTCAGAGACATCATCACCCGCGACGAGTTCGAGCAGTACATCAAGTGGCACGATTATTCACCGACCCCCCGTCCTGGTGTTTCAAAATCTGACTTGGAAATAATGTATGAGTTGATTTTCAGAATGCCCGACAAGCTGGACGCAAGGTGGATGCGCAGATGGGGCATAATCGACAGCGATGAGCACAAGCAGTTGCTCAAGTATGAGGGTCTTCACCCCGACTGGCTCGATCGGGTCGCCCTCGCAGAAAAGATGAACATGCTCTCAGACGAGCGGACGGAAATAAAATCAGCATACCGCTCACAGTACCTAATCGGTATCATAACCTCGCCGGTGCTTCAGCAAAAGCTCAGAGAAATCTTTTACACTCCTGAAGAGGCTGAGTTTTTAATTCGTGCGGCTGAAGAGAGGTACAAGTATGAAATACTGAAAGATGCGATAGATGCTGCAAAATATTCATACCGACTCGGAAAAATCACGCTCGAAGAGCTGACTAAGCAGCTGTACGATCTCGGAATTTCAGCAGAAAAAGTACAGAAAATAGTCTCTGTTGAGGCGGCAAGGGCGATAGAGGCGAGAAGAGAAGCGTACGGCGAAAGCGTCTACATATATGGACGTGATGTGGCGATTAGACGCTTCCGCGAGGGCATAACGACGCAAAACGACCTTGAAATCGAGCTTAGGCTGCTCGGATACAGCGAAAGACAGATTCCGCATCTGCGGACTGTTGCTCTGCTCGAAAGAGACTATGATTTCGCTATGACTGTTCTCTCGTACGTAAAAACAGCATATCGAAAGCGATACATTGATGATGTGCGGTTTATCGAGATTCTGCGCTCTTTCGGCTTCACTGATGAGAAAATACAGCTCGAATTGTCGCTTATCAAGCTTGCGTACAATATCGGACTAAACGAGGAGGAGATAGGGGCATGAAAATATATATCGTGTTTAAAAACGAGGAAATCGAGCCGTGTGCGCCGTGGGGCTGCACAGAGCATCTTTTTGCGTTTGCGAACGAAGAGCTCGCAGATGAGGCAGTAAAGCAGCTGAATAAAGACGCAAAAAAGTGGGAAGAGTACAATTGCGAAGCTATCGAGCTCTTAGACGTGGAGATGGAGGAATGAGCTATGAAAGTTGAAGAAATCCCGATTTCTGACATAAAGTTGAAGAAATCCCGATTTCTGACATAATCATCCCCGAGGAGCGTGCGAGGGCAACGTTCTCGCCAGAACAGAACGAGGAGCTCAGAGCATCTATCGAGAAAAACGGTTTTACCGTCCCAATCCTCGTCAGAGCCCTCGATGATGGAAAATACGAGCTCATAGACGGAGAGCACCGGATTCAGGTCGTCTCGGAGCTGGGCTGGGACAAAATCCCCGCTGTTGTGTCCGAGCTGGACGATACTCGCGCTACTCTGCTGAATATCCTTGCAAATACG
>JAFCZZ010000041.1 GCA_019314085.1 Deltaproteobacteria bacterium
GAAAGCGGCCTGATCACCCTTATCGGCGCGACCACCGAGAACCCCTCATTCGAGGTTATATCCCCCCTCTTGTCCAGGGCGCGTGTCCTGGTCCTCGAACCCTATTCCCCTGAGGACCTGATCGCAATCCTGAGGCGCGCACTCCGTGATGAAAAACGCGGCCTCGGCACCCTCTCGCTGTCGGTGGATGATGATGCCCTTGACCACATGGTCTGGGCGGCGGATGGAGATGCTCGCACCGCGCTCAACAACCTGGAGGCTTCGGTGTCACTTGTTCAGACGGGTGGAAGGATTACTCTTCTAACGGTGGAAGAGGCGCTTCAGAGAAAGGCTCTTCAGTACGATAAGAAGGGGGAGGGGCACTATAACCTGATATCGGCCCTTCACAAAAGTCTCAGGGGGAGTGATCCGGATGCCGCCCTCTACTGGCTGGGGCGGATGCTTGAGGCCGGCGAAGACCCCCTCTTTATCCTCCGCAGGATGATACGGTTTGCCTCCGAAGATGTGGGGAACGCCGACCCGGCGGCACTGGGGGTTACAGTATCCGCCTTGCAGGCGTTTCAGTGTATCGGGCTCCCGGAGGGAGAACTCTCCCTCGCGCAGGCCGCGGTCTATCTCGCGACTGCACCGAAGAGCAACGCCCTCTATACCGGTTTCGGCATGGTGAAGGGAGACATACAAAAGACGGGTGCCCTCCCCGTTCCCCTCCACATACGAAATGCGCCGACACGGTTGATGAAAAATCTGGGCTACGGCAAAGATTATAAGTACGCCCACAACTTCCCGGACGCCCACGTCCCCCAGGAATATCTGCCGGAACAGCTGCAAGGCCGGACCTACTATTCTCCGACCACCAGGGGGTATGAAAAGGTTGTACTACTATTCTCCGACCACCAGGGGGTATGAAAAGGTTGTAAAGGACAGGCTGGAGAAGTGGTACAGGATCAGGAGGGAGTTCCGTGCCGGTGAAAAAGACAATAAAGGGAACTCTTGACGAGTGCCCTGCGGCTCATTACTTCTTAAGTTTGTAGAACCTATTATTGGATCGTTTCAGGAGTCTCGGTATGAAGCCCTCACTCAATTGGGCATCATCCTCGATGATGATCTTCTGTCCGTAATCCTCTTCCCGTTCGATCTCTCCCCGCAGGATGCCGTCTTCGTCTATCAGTATCTTGGCTTTCTTCGGTGTATGTTCAACCGTAACAGGTATGCCAGCCGTTTTCCCAACGTTCAGGAGGGCTCGTTCGATGATGGTGGAATAACTTGCTCCTGAGATCCTTTTCTTTTCGCACAGAACGTCCTTGGCCTCCTGTGAGAGCATAATGGTAAAGGACTGCTTCCCCTGTGCCCTGTTTCGCTCCCGCCACCTTCTCAGTCTCTCTTTCCCCGTCCCCATACACGATCTCCCGTTGCTTGTAACGGCTCCTGCCCAATGCCCTAACATAAAAAGGTTCCGATGTCAATAGGGTGTAAGGGACTTTGTGCCTTCACTCCCGGGGATGGGAGGGTATTGCTTATTTCCGAGCAGGTGATTCTTACTCATACCCCCCGCCCGAGGATCCTAGAGGCGGTAGATCTTGTCACCGGGCAGTACGGTAAGTCCGTTCTCCAGAAGGACGTCTATCCCCCTGTCGATATCATCAAACCTGAATATGATGATCGCGTTTTCACCGCTCCTCTCCACAAAGGCGTACGCGTATTCGACATTGATATCCTGTCCCGCCAGGACCTTCGAGATGCTGTGCATACCCCCCGGGCGATCGGGGATTTCAACCGCCACGACATGTGATCGCCTCACGGTGAAACCCTCCCCCTGAAGGGCCTTTTCCGCCGAGTCTATGTCATTCAGAATAAGCCTCAGGATGCCGAAATCCGAGGTGTCGGCAAGGGACAGCGCTCTGATGTTGATATCCGCATCCGCCAGCACCCGGGTCACATGTTCGAGGCCACCGGGCTTGTTCTCCAGAAATACGGAAATTTGCTCTACCTTCATATCTGACACTCCTTCCTGCCGTTAGAGTTCTCGTCTGTCCACGACCCTCTGCGCTTTCTCTTCGGACCGTCCCAGGCTCTTGGAGCCGACCAGTTTCACCTTCGCGGTGACGCCAAGATAATCCTTTATATCTTTCGTTATGCGTCTCTCGATATTCTGGAGGGTCTTGATTTCATCGGAGAACAGATCCTCACTCATCTCAACGTGTATCTCCAGGGTATCCAGTGATCCCTCCCGGTCCACAATAAGCTGGTAATGGGGCTCAAGCCCCTCTATCCCGAGGAGAACACTCTCTATCTGTGACGGGAATACATTCACCCCCCGTATGATGAGCATATCATCGCTGCGTCCTGATACGCGGGCCATGCGGATATGCGTTCTACCGCACTTGCACGGCTCTTCCATCAAAAGGGACAGATCCCTCGTCCGGTACCTGATCAAAGGGAACGCCTCTTTGGTGAGGGAGGTAAAGACCAGTTCCCCCGCCTCGCCGTAGGGAACATTCTCCCCTGTCACGGGGTTGATCGTCTCCACGATGAAGTGATCTTCGAAGACGTGCATGCCATCTCTCCCCTCCGCGCATTCGATTGCCACGCCAGGGCCTATGATCTCCGAGAGCCCGTAGATGTCGAGCGCCTTGATCCCCAGCCGGTCTTCTATCTCCTGCCGCATCCTTTCACTCCAAGGTTCGGCACCAAGAATCCCTACCCTTAGCCGGAGAGACCGCATGTCCACCCCCATCCCTTCCCCCTGCTCCGCGAGGTAGAGGGCGTATGACGGGGTACAGCAGATGGCCGTCGGCCCGAAATCTTGCAGGATCATGATCTGTTTTTTCGTACTTCCGCCGGACATGGGGATCACACTCGCACCGAGTCTCTCAGCACCATAATGGGCCCCAAGCCCACCTGTGAACAGGCCATAGCCGTAAGCGTTATGTATGACGTCATTACTGGTCAGACCCGCCGCAACGAACGACCGCGCCATCAGGTTCGACCACCGATATTGCTCATCGGGACGGCAAACAGACCAAAGGGATAATTGTCTCTGAGGTCCTGCTTGACTGTAAAGGGAAGCCTTCTCATATCATCCAGGGTTCGGATATCATCAGGTGACACACCCGCCTCATCGAATGCCTGCTTATAAAAACCCACCGTGTGATAGACACGCTTGACCACCTGCTGGAGCCTCTTCAACTGAAGGGCCTCCAGTGCCTCCCGGGGCAGCGTTTCGAACTCCTCGTTAAAGATCATTGTGTAACCTCCTCATCGTGTGTAGAGTGTCTCGATTTCTTCCCAACATGTAAGCACATCTTTTCCTGATATTTGTCAGGATTGTCTCTCCGGGTGTCTTTCTCTCTTCGATTCTTTGCCACCACTTTTACCGATCTCTTTATACTGTATTTCCCCTATCCTGTCATCAGAAATACGAGAGGGTGTGGGGTAACCAGGCCTGTTGGCCAGGGCTCAGTTCTTCCGGGCGCTAATTTTCTGGTTGTGTCAAACGTGTATACCGGGTCCAACTTCTGCTGTCCCACGTGGAATCGATCAGGGAAGATTTTTGATCTATGGAGGGTGCAAGGCCGCACTTCAAGGCAAAATAGCGATGGAACACGAGAGAGGGGGTCATCTCCGGGTGAAAGACCGTCACCAGGACAGAGGGGTTCTCCGCGGCCGCGATATAATCATCCTGCCGGAGCAGCACATCAACGCCCTTGCCGACCCGGGTAATCTTTGGGGCGCGGATAAAGGTGAGGGGCATCGGATCCGGCGCCACACGGGGGATCAGGGCCTCGGAGACAAAGCTGTCCAGTTGACTGCCGAAGGCGTTTCTCTGAATTTCAATGTCGATGAGGGGAAGAAAGGGCTCTTCACCAACAACCTTGTCCGCGAGAAGGATTGCTCCCGCACAGGTCCCCCAGAGTTTCAGGCCGCGCTGAAACTCACGGAGCAGACGGTCTTTGATCCCGAAGATGTCCAAGAGTCGTGCCAGGCAGGTGCTTTCGCCCCCGGGTATGATCAACCCCGCAAGGTGTACAAGACCTGAGGCCTCTTTTATACGAACGGCGGCAATGCCAAGGCGCTCCAGATGGTCAAGGTGTTCGGCAACGTCCCCCTGGAGGTCAAGCACGCCGATAGTATCTCCCGCTATCTGCCTCACGGATGTTACCATCCACGCGTTGCCAGTATCTGTGCCTCCGGAATATCGGAAATCTCGATCCCCGGCATGGCGCTCCCGAGTCCCATTGAGGCCTCCAAGACCTTTGCCGGATCGGTGTAATACGCCGTCGCCTTGACGATTGCCCCTGCGCGTTTCGCCGGGTCTTCCGACTTGAATATTCCGGACCCGACGAACACCCCGTCGCATCCCAGTTGCATCATCAGGGCCGCATCCGCCGGCGTTGCAATACCCCCCGCCGCAAAGTTGACGACGGGAAGTCTTCCCAGCTGACGAACCTGAAGCGCAAGTTCATAGGGGAACCCGTTGGCCTTGGCGAAAGGAGTGACTTCCTCCACCGGCATATTGGCGAGCTGTCTAATTTCACGGTTTACCGTCCGGATATGGCGAACCGCCTCAACCACATTTCCCGTCCCCGCTTCTCCCTTGGTGCGGATCATGGCCGCCCCCTCGGCTATGCGCCGCAGCGCCTCCCCCAGGTTGCGGGCTCCGCATACGAAGGGAATTGCGAACAGGGTCTTGTCGATATGGCACTCCTCGTCGGCGGGGGTCAGAACCTCGCTCTCGTCAATATAATCGATCTTCAGGGCCTCGAGAAGCTGAGCCTCGACAAAATGGCCGATGCGGGCCTTGGCCATAACCGGTATCGATACCGCCTCTTTGATCTGTGCGATGAGCTCAGGGTCAGACATGCGGGCGACCCCACCCTCCTTGCGAATATCCGAGGGGACACGTTCGAGGGCCATGACCGCAACGGCTCCCGCCTCTTCGGCGATCTTTGCGTGTTCCACACTGACAACATCCATGATGACGCCGCCCTTCAGCATCTGGGCCAACTGGACATTCAGTTCATATCTTTTTTTGTCCACTTTCGTACACCTCCCAAAATCCTCCGCCTGCGGCTGAAAACCAGTCCCTACGGAGCTACTATTTGCTTATGTTAGTGAAAACCACCTCGCCCGTCAAGAACAATGTTCCCCCCGCCAATGCGATATGACGCCGCCTTCCATGGCTTGAAAGGAGGGGAATCTTTTGCAAGAGGGGTACACGCTCCCACGGCACGGTACGTGGAGCATTCCTATCCCTTTTGGGGACGAAATAGGTCAGAGCTGATGATACGGCCACAACTGTATCGGTAGAGGGTCCTGAAATCTTCATCCTGCAGGATGGTGGTTTGCAATTTTTTGAACTGCAGCATCCCATGAAGGGTTGAACAGAAGAGAATCGCCAGGCGTCGTATCTCTCTCTCATTCGTCTCTTTCAAGACACCCTCATTCAGTACGGCCTCAACGACCGAAAGGATCCGCTTGGCATGTTTGTCGACCCTTGACTTCAGGCGGGAGGGAAATACAATCTCCGGTGAGGCAAGAAAATAATTCATGATATCAAAGTATTTACGGTGTTCCTCACTGAAATCGAGATAGGCAAGCGCCATGCGTTCAAGTTTCTCCCGGGGGGTTGACCCCAGCTCACGCTCCTCTTGTATCTTCGTGTAGAGAAGGTCAAGCCCCTCCTCCTGCAATGCTGCAAAGAGGCTTTCCTTATTTCTGAAATACAGATACAGGGTGCCGACACTCAACTCCGCGTCTCGAGCAATCTGATTCATGGACGTGGCGTCGATACCCTTTCTGAACAGCAGCCCGCGCGCCGCATCCAATATCTGTTCTCGTCTCTGCGTTTTCTCTCGTTGTCGTCTCTCTCGTGATCCCATCTCCTGCCTTCCGCGGAGGCCCCTTCATGCAAGGCCTAGTCTCGAAAGCGTGCCGTTTAAAGGCACGCCGTTTCTATCCCATCCTCGCAACCGGTAGTAGCTGTCCAGCATCTTGTCCAGCTGAGCCTTTGGTACATATTTCCCCCTGCACGGTCCATCCGGGACAGGTTCATTCATGACACGGTAGGGGAGCATGGCGGTCGAACGGTTCGCGCCCCTCTTCACATTGATGATGCGCTCCAGGTTATAGATTCTCTCGCCAAGGGCCTTCAGCTCCTCCAAATCTATGGTCCACCCGGTGACGGCCCGCAACGCCGGGATGTACGCGTCGGTAGGCCGAACCCCAAACGCCCTCTCCTGTATGAAACGACAGATAACGAGGGAATCTCCTAATGCGGTGTTATGTTCGCTGTCAATACCGTACTGTGCCCGTTCGTCAAAACCTCCCTCGGCGTCCGAATCCACATAGTTGGGGCGCGCGTCATGGTGACTTCCACCGCGCGTCGAGGTTGCATAGGCGAGACCCATGCCCTGCAGCCCACGGGCCGAATGCCCCGCCATTTCAAGCCCCTGCTGCGAATAGAGGAACTTGTATGAATCGTGGCCGAGCAGCTCGGAGAGTTGCTCGGAGCCGAGGGAAAGGATGCGGCCGATTCCCTCCTCCCGCAGTGCGGTTTTCTTTACTATCTCGGACAGATTCTCCCAGGTACCGAAGGATATCTTCGTCTTGAGTTTCGCCTCGCCTATAATGCCCCTCTCCACGCATTCCGTAAGAAATGCGAGGGTGACGCCGAAGCTGATGGTATCTATCCCCATCTCATCACACATGGTGTTGCCGTTGAAGATTGATACGATATCATCATTGTCGAGCATCGACCCTATGGCATAGAGGGTCTCATATTCCGGCATCTTGACGTCCCGATCGGAAAATACCCCCTGCGGGACCGACACAAGCTTGCCGCACGCCACCGGACACCCGCGGCAGGCGACGCTCTTTTTCTGATAGTTTTCCCGTATGAATTCACCGCTGATAGCCCCCGCACGGTCAAAGGTCTCTCGCGTGTTATTGTGTGTCCCGAGCATCCCCCTCGCATTGATCACCTCCACCAGAAAGGGGGTCCCCATCGAACTGAGCGCCGCGGCCTTCTTCCTCACGTCGGATTGCACGGTCTTCAGGTAGGACCGGAGGAGATCCGGATCGGCAATCACAGTCTTTCCCGTACCCGCTACCACGATCCCCTTGCAGTTCTTTGACCCCAGTACGGCACCGATACCCCCCCTCCCGGCGGTGCTCACCCGCGAACCGCTGCACATAATGCCGGCAAACACGACCCCGTTCTCCCCCGCAGGTCCGATAACCGCGCTCTCTGCTCTCGTCCCCTCTCGCTCGACCAGCATCCGGTGCGTGTCGCCCGTGGACTTGCCCCACAGGTCCTTCGCGTCCATGACGAGCGCGGCCCCATCATGAATCGAGATATAGACGGGTGTCGCTGCCCTGCCCGAGATGATCACGGCGTCGAACCCGGTTCTCTTCAGCATCGAGGCAAAATCTCCCCCGAAGTTGGAATCACAGAACATCCCCGTCTGGGGCGACAGCGAGGCGAGATGTCCGCGCCCCGTGCCCCACACCGGCGATCCGGTAAAGGGACCCGTCGCGAAGACCACGATATTCTCCTCGGAGAGGGGGTCCGCCGTGTGGGGAACAAGGTCATGAATAAACTTCGCGGCGAACCCGTTTCCTCCCAGGAACATCCGCGCCAGACCAGGGTCAAGAGGCCTCTTCTCGATGGAGCCGCTGGTCAGATCTATTGTCAGGATGGTCCCCATGTAACCGTTCATGCCTGTTTCACCCATCAGAACTCTTCTCCGATTCTCAACATCACCTTGATCGCCCTGCCCGTATGAATACGTTCTCTGTATACGCGTGGCAGGCTGTCCAGATTGATGTGGTCCGTGATCAGCGGCCTTCCGTCTATCTTCCCCTCCGCCATCCATCGGAGACACCGGCTGTTTTCCTCATGCGTGTTTGAGTATGACCCCGTGAGCCAGACCTCCTTGAAGTTGAGCACAAGGGGCATGATCTCGACGTTCTGCATGATGATACTCACCACGCAGATCGTTCCGCCGTTTGCCGCGGCGTTCAGCGCCGTCTGGATGGACTCCCCCCGGCCGGAACACTCGAATACGGTCTCAAAACCGGCGCCGTCCGTCTCATCCAGTGTACGTAGTATGGGATTCTCGTTCAGGGGGTCGATTATAATATCCGCACCGAGGGTGACCGCGAGTACCCTCTTTTCCTCCACGGGCTCGGACAGGGCGATCGGGCCGAACCCCATGACCTTCAGCAGACTGACGAGGGAGAGTCCTATGGAACCGCCCCCTATGACCAGTGCCGATCCTCCCTCCCTGCCTGAACAGTATATCCCGTGAAGGGCTGCCGCGAAGGGTTCGGCGAGCGCGCCATTCTGCGAATCCACCCCCTCCGGAATCGGAATGAGCATCCGCGGGTCCACCTTCAGATACTCGGCAAATCCCCCCTGGAGATCACCCAGGCCGATGGTGCGCCTGTCCGTCTGGCACAGGTAGGGCTTCCCCATCCTGCATTCTCTGCACTCCCCGCAATAGGTAGGGCGAATGATAACCCGGGATCCCGTTTCCACATCCCGTACATCTCTGCCTACATCGGCAACCGTGCCGCTCACCTCATGACCGATTATCGTCCCATCCTTCAGGGTTCCGCTCTCGATGATCGAGTGATCCGAACCGCAAAACCCCGTATTGACAACCTGTATCAAGACCTCGTTCGGGCCCAGCTGCGGCAGGGAAACGTCACGGACCGTAAGCCCTTCGATGCTGTTATACACGACGGCCTTCATGGTGCCCTCCTTACATGACATAATGACCCCCAAGGGTTCCGAAAACGAGTATTGAAATACCGACGCACAGTGCCGCTACAAAGGTCATCACCACGCCTGCCTTCGCCATATCCCTGATGGCAAAATACCCCGCCGAGTACGGTATGACATTCGTCGGTGTCTCGGTAACCAGGATAAAGGCCAGCGATGAGGTGAATGCCGCCGGTGCGCATATAAGCCAGGGGTTGATATTCAGGTCTGCCGCCAGCGCAATCAGGAGGGGAATGATAATGGTCCCCGTTACCGTGTTGCTGGAAAACGCCAGATGGAGGAGGCTTACCCCCAGGACGATAACAAACACCCTCAGAAATCCCGGGAGCTGAATGATCGGACCCAGGAATATCCATGACAGCCATCGCGCGGCGCCGGTGTTGTACACGACCATGCCGATCGATATCCCCGCGCAGATCAGGACGATCCCCCCCCAGTCCACGTCTTGTTGTGCCGCCCTCCAGGGCATTATCTCGATCCCGGGAAGAAACAGCAGCACGGCCCCGCACAGGGCGATGGCCTGCATCGGCATATCGATCCTTCCCCCTGTCATATCTCTGATAAAGGGGGTGGTAACCCACGCACAGATTGTCATCAGGAATATGGCAAGGGTCCACCCCTCTTTTCTCGTAAGAGGACCGATATCGACAAGTTTTTTTCGTATCTCTTCGCTCTCTATGGGAACCCTCTCGATCTCAGGGGGAAAGATGGTCGTTATCACCAGCCACCCGGCCGGTATCATCAGAAGAGAGGCGGGAAGCCCCATGCTCATCCACGTGATAAAATCGACATCGACATGGGCGAGTTCCTTCAAAAAACCTATCGTGAGAGGGTTAGGGCCGCACCCCGCCGGTGTCGCAATACCCCCGAAAAGGGGCCCCCAGGCGCAGGAAATCATCAGCCCCTTTCCAAAGTTGCTCTCCAGGGGCGTAATCCCCGATTGCCTGAGGATGGCAACTCCCAACGGCATGAGAATCGCCGCCACCGCCATATCGGTAATCCACATGGAGAGAAGGGCGCCGACAATAAGAAACCCGAGTATGACCATCGTGGTTCTGGTCCCCATGACAGAGAGGATTAGATAACTCAGTCTGGTTCCCATGCCGGAACGGGTAAATGCGGAGGAGAGCACCAGGACGCCGATAAAAAAGGCTATGATCGGGTTACCGAATCCCAGTACGATGATATGTTTGAATGATTCTATTCCGAAGACGGGGATAAGGAGCATGATGAGAAGCGCGGTGATGCTGAAGGGTATCACTTCCGTAATCCACAGGACAACCGCCGCGACAAGCAGGGCCAGGATGGCCTTCGCGTTCCAGGAAAGCGGTACCAATTCCCCTCCCTTTTCAAGGGGATCGGGGGATGGCAGGAGCATGATCACAGCCATCAGGACAAAGGCGAATACAAAGAATCCAATCTTGTACGTAAATGAACGGGGATCCTTTTGCGGTATACCTCCTCCCTCGGTGTTGGTCTCAGGCCTTTTTCTGATCTGCATATTTCAAGCAGTTCCTTCCTCAAACGTGATGCATTCGTAAAAAGTCGAATCTCCCTTCCCGTATTCACCCTCACCCCAACCCTCTCCCATCTAGGGAGAGGGAGCGTTATGAGCGTTTTGCCAAACCATCAACATTCATAATTCACCATTGTCCTCTCACTCCGCCTTATACGCACCCAGGCTTGCCAGTGCCACGCTGCCGGGGCTTATAATTGCCGGGTCGGTCATCACGTTGATACACGTGGTCACACCTGATGCAAACGCCTCCTCCAGGGCCGGGCGGATGTCATCAGGTTTTTCAACACACATCCCTTTGCCTCCCAGCGCCTCGACCAGCTTGTGGTAATCAACCCTGCCTATATGCGTGCCATCCTTTATGGCATGGCCGATTCTCAATTCCTGGCTGTGTTTTATCATTCCCCATCCGAGGTCATTGCTGATCACCACGACGATGGGGAGTCCCCTCCGTATGGCAATCTCAAACTCCATAAAATTAAACCCCACCGACCCGTCTCCGATAATGAGACAGACCCGCTTGTCGGGATTGAGCAGCTTGGCCGCGTTGGCATAGGGGATCCCGACGGCAAGGCACCCATACAAACCGGAGTCGAGGTAATGCCCGGCCCTTCTGACCGTCCTCGTCATACCCATCCAGATCTGCGTGTCGCCCCCGTCGGCCACGACGATATCGTCATCCCGATCCATGAAGTCGTCCACCTCTTTTGCAAGGCGCATCGGATGTATGGGCACCGTATCGCTCTCCCAGTCCGGTGTCGACTGAGCCCTCCCATCCTCCCTGGCCTTTTCCACCGTTGCGACCCAGCCGCTGAACCTCTTCTGTAGTGCGTCCCCCGCGCTTTTCTGAGTAACCGCCCGGTTGCACTCTCTCAGAAAGGCCTGGATATCACTCATGACCGCAAGGTCCACGGAACGGTTTCTCCCTATCTCCTCCGGTTCGATATCCACCTGAACGATCTGTGCCTTTTTGTCGAAGATCTCCCCGAATATGTAAAAGAGCCCCATTCTCGCGCCGAGGAATATGATCAGATCGGTCGTCATGTTTGTAAGCAGAGCCGCTCCGGGGCGTATCGGCAGGGATGATTCAAAGCAGAGCGGGTGGGTATCGGGGATGGTCCCCCTCCCCAGTGACGATGTAAAGGTGGGGATACCGGTATGTTCTACAAAACGGACCAGCTCCTCCCCGGCATCGGAATACCAGGTGCCGCTCCCCGCAATGATGATCGGCCGTTCCGCCCGTTCGATCATCCCCATCATCTCATACACCTTATCCGGATCGACCGGGCGCGAGTCGATATCGGTGTGTATCTTTTTGATCTTTCCGGGATCCGCCTCCCCATTCAATACATCGACCGGCAGTTCGAGATAGACCGGCCCGGGGCGCCCGCTTGCCGCGGTTCGATAGGCAAGGTCCATAAATTCGGGAATCCTTTCCGGGTTGTAACAGACGAAGGCCTTCTTCACCATCGAGCTTATAACGGGGAGCTGGCACATTCCCTGCAGATCGAGTTTCTCCGCCGACTCAAGCCCGACGCAACCGGAGATAAGAACCAGCGGGGAATTCGCCATACGGGCATTGGCAATCCCCGAGAGCGCATTGGTAAATCCGGGTCCCGCCGTGACCATCGCGGTGCCGGGACTGCGCGTCATCCGCCCCCATGCCTCCGCCATAAAGACCGCCGCCTGTTCGTGTCGTGTATCGAACAATTGAACGGACGAGCCCTCAAGGTACTGGTAAATCGGTGTTATATGGCCACCGCTTATCGTGAAGACATACTCGACTCCCCTTTCGATAAGGGCCTCTGCCGCCAACTGACCACCTGTTATTGGTCCCATGCCGCATCCTCCATTCCTATAATTCCATTAATTGACCACCCGTTACATTGATCGCCTGCCCGGTAATATACGATGATTCACCGGACGCGAGCTGTACATCTTTTCCTCAAGGCCGAAGCGCCATTGTTCCAGATCCGTCATGATCTGACCCGGACAGATCGCGTTGACACGGATGCCCGCCCCGGCAAGCTCCGTTGCCATTACCCTGGTAAGCATAATCACCCCCGCCTTGGCCACCGCATAGGCGCCGTTGAACAAGGGGGCCTTTTTCCCCGCCCTGGATGCCGTGTTTATGATGCTTCCTCCCCCAGTTATCAGGGGGATGATCGCCCGTGAAACCCGGAAGGTCCCGTGGAGATTGACATCTATGGTTTTCATCCATGCACCCTCGTCGTAGGTGTGTGCCGCATTGGGTACACCGAAGGATGCCCCCGCATTATTGCAAAGGACGTTAACACTGTCGAATCGCTCCGCTATGGTATCGACCATCCGGCCGATTGATCCATTGTCGGTGATGTCGACGTCGATGGCCAGGGCCTTCACGCCGAAACGACCGGCGAGATCTTCGGCTATGGCCTCCATCTCCTCCCAGGTCCCTGTCCGGACCATGTCGCCGGAGGAGACCTTCCCGAGATCGGCGATCACGACATTCGCCCCGCAGGAGGCCAGTTTTTCAGCAATAGCGTACCCGATGCCTGACCTCTTTCCCGATCCGGTAACAACCGCCGTCTTCTTTTCCAGATCTTTATACACAATCAGCCTCCCTCCGATGCTTCGCCATGAATATCCTTCACCCGATGAATACTATTCATTATAGGCGAGCCTGTCAACGTTTTTTAGTCACTGCTCCTGTGTGGCGACGTGGTCATTATTCCATTGACACACAGGACTGTCCTCCCTATACTTTCACGAAAAAACAATATCTTATCAAGGGGGATATCTCGGAACCTCAAAAGGAGGGGACAATATGGATGCAACGGCTGTAGACCAGATCAGGCTTAACTTTAATCCTCAGGGTCTCTTTGTGATTAATGCGGCAATCGGGCTGATGATGTTAGGGGTTGCCCTGGACCTCAAACTGGAGGACTTCAAGCGGGTTATTGTATCACCGAAGGCGCCGGGCATCGGGCTGGGCGCCCAGTTTATCCTGCTCCCGGCCTTCACGTTCCTGCTTATTCTCCTCATCCGACCCCAGCCCTCCATAGCACTGGGAATGATTTTGGTGGCCTCATGTCCGGGGGGCAATCTCTCGAACATTATTACCTATCTGGCCAAGGGAAATTGCGCCCTGTCTATCAGCATGACTGCTGTTTCCACGGCCGCAGCCATCGTAATGACCCCCCTCAACCTTGCCTTATGGGGCAGTCTCAATCCTGCAACTGCCGAGATCCTGCGAAGTGTAAGTCTTAGTCCCATGGATGTGTTCACCACTATCTTCATGATCCTGGGCATTCCTCTGGTCGTCGGCCTCACCCTGTCGCGTGTTTTTCCAACACTTGCAGACAGGGTCAGGCGTCCGTTCAAGATCTTTACCCTTGTCTTTTTCATTGCCATCGTCTGCGGGGCCCTGGCGGCAAACTGGAACATCTTTCTCAAGGTCATCGGACTGGTTGCCCTCTTCGTCTTTATCCATAATGCCCTGGCCCTCAACCTGGGGTACTGGTCGGGACGGCTCTTCAGACTCGGTGAAACGGATTCGCGGGCCGTCTGTATCGAAGTCGGGATTCAGAATTCCGCCCTCGGACTTGTCCTGGTCTTCAATTTTTTTGAGGGCCTGGGGGGGATGGCCATCCTTGTGGCATGGTGGGGAATCTGGCATATCATTGCCGGTCTGATTACCGCCTTTATATTTAACCGTCGGAAACTGCCGGCGGATCAACAGGTTCAAGAGGTGGAATGTAAGACAGCCTTCTGATACGAGGGCGGTGTGTGAGAAAATCACAGTGATATTCCAGGGGGGATCATGATGCCTGATCTCAAGAGAGGGGTTTGAAGCCAAAACGGCACATCCACTGTGTCATTCTGGCATGCCTGCCGCATAAGCAAAGAAGGCCCCGTTACCGTTCAACGGGGCCTTCGTCTGTGATGTTTATGTCTGGAGGGACCGGACCTATTACTTCTTCTTTCTCTTTCTCAGTTCGGCCGGATAGACATAATTTCCCGGTTTACCCCATCCGATTTTCTCGGTAAGCCCCTCATTCTCCTTGCAGGAGCCTCCCAGGTACACTATCTTCCCGTCGTTCTGGAATTGAGCCATGACCTGTAGAAATTTACCAGGATAGGTTTTGTTCAGGGGATCGGCCGGATCGACTCTGACCTTGGAGTGGAAGAAGGGTTTTACCCTCTTCTGCTCGTAGGCCATCGTGCCGAGCGAATAGGTGGTCTCCGTCGTCTCCATCGCCTTGATCAGTTTGTCGATATCATCGACGCCCCCCGCGGTCTCGATCGCCTTCTTGATGAAGTAGATGTCCGCGTAGGCGAGGTGGACGTGCAACTGGGCCGGAATGTTGTGCGCCTTGGCCAGCTTGACAAAGGGGATGGTCTTCTCCGTCAGCGGAAGCATGGGCTCATAAAAGGAACTGACAGCGCCCAGGCACTTCCCGCCGGTCAGTTTCCAGTAATCGTGGGTCATTGAAACGCCGCCGTAGAGCTGCATGGGGATGTCCCGCGCGGCTGAATCGGCCCACTGCTTGGCGAAGGATTCCGTGTCGGTGAACCAGGAGCTGACGTACAGAATGTAGTCGGCCTTTTTCCCGGCGATCTGCTGGAGGAGGGGGAGATACATCGTTCCCCGCGGCTTGACGGATTTGCTGTAGACTATCTCAAGCCCGTATTGTTTCATTATATCCTCCCAGGCCGGTATGCCCAGAGAAGGGTACCCTTCACGGTACGGCTTGTCCCATTCAAGATCCTCCCAGAGGATGGCTATTTTTTTTATACCCGGCATCATCTTAGCCCAGTTTGTCCCGACGAAATATTTCATCTGGGCGAACTGGGATATCTCCGGGTCGAAGTCACGGAAACAGAACTTATACTTTTCGTATTCGTCGACGACCCGGTCGGTCAGCTCCCGCCCCATCGTCCCGTTGAATACCATGATGTGCGGGTAGTCCGTGAACATGGAGGCTGCGCTCTCCTGGGCGGCAAGGCAGATCTCCGTTCTTCCCTCGACAAAGATGAACTTTGCCTTCTCTTCGAGGAGCAGACGCCGTGTGCCCTCTACCGTCAGCGACGTGGCGCCCTTGTTGTCGGCTATGACGTACTTCAGCGGACGGCCGAGAACCCCGCCCGCCTCGTTGATCTCCTGGACGGCCAGCTTCTGGATAGCCATGCAGGGTCTCGTGCCCGGTGAAAGCACCATCCCAGCGTACCCGATGACGATCGGCTCTCCCGACGGAGCGGCGCTCATCCCGGTGGACGCGAAACAGAGTGTCAGCGCAAGTGCTGCGACAACAAACAAACTAAACCTGAATTTTCTTACCATTACCTTTCTCTCCTTTCGTGCTGCATCGTACTTCTTATTCACACGCACCGGCCCTTTTGCCGGGACGTTTTTTCCTTACGATGGCATTGCGGTAAAAACCCCGCCCGGATCCACTTCCGTACGCAAAACATCCAGTATATCGGTAGGAATCATGGGGGTTTCGGGGATCTCCCCCTCCGGTTTCAACAGTTCGAATCCCGTTGTCTGTTGGGCTATCTCAAAGGGTATGCCGGGTGTAAGCGACTTAACGCGCATCCGCTTTGTCACGGGTTCAAAATCATAAATCCCCCACTGGCTGATCACCGCAAGGGGTCCATTGCCGATAAGACCCGCCTTTTTGCGCGAGTCTCCACCCTCGAGATATCCGACGGACGTAATGAAGTCGACCTTTTCCGGGAACCGTTCAGGTGTCTGGAGACCCACAAGGATCATATCCTCCGTAAGCGAGGACAGATCGTTATTGCCCCCCGACCCGGTCAAACGTACCTTCGGATTGATCAGGTCTTTCCCGATATGGTGCGTGTTCACATTTCCATACATGTCAACCTGGGCGAACCCGAGAAACGCGATATCCACGTACCCGCCCGCAGCCTGGCCGAAGGAGTAGGCCATCTCCTGTATAACGGCGGCTTTTCGCCAGGTAAAGGGATCGCCCACGGACCAGGGTATGTCGCCCGTGATGGGGTCCTGTCCGCCGGATTCGTATACCATCGTAATATGAGGGGCGTGAGTCTTGTGCGCCGATTCAAAATCGACCAGGCGGTCCAAGAGGGTGGTATCCTCGATGTGGAGATTTTCCAAGGCCTCCCGGCTGTAGCTGAATGTACTCATATGTCCCTTTCCTGCAACCAGCATGGAGCACCCGCAACAGATATCGGGCACAGAGAAAATGAGGAGCCGGTTTTGTCAGGTTCTGAGAAAAATTGTGTTAAGCCCTGAAAGGCAAAGCGGTCCAGAAGCTCAACCCCTCTACCCTAGCAACAAGGGTGCCACGGCAGGGCCAACAAAATGCCCTGTGGGGTCAAGTAAATGATTCAGATGAGTTGCATCGAATAATAAGAGGAAATCCTTTCAAAAAGGGAAAAGGCCTGGGAGGGAAGGGGGATTTGAGGGACAAACTGGCATAATACGTTCGATTATGGCACGTAAAATAGGAAACCCTCCAAAACGAAGGGCAATAACGCACACATCAGGGTGCGGTTTGGGAACGCTGTGTTCTAATGGCGAACGCATTTCATTGGATGCATACAACAAAGCTCGTGACAGGGGTCATCGCTCCTCTGGAAACCCTACATAACCTCCTTCTGACTCATCTCTATCGCACGATCGATCTCCGCCTTGAGCGGTGCGGGGAGGTCGGGGATGTCTACACTCAAAAACCCTCTCACGATTGTTGCGGTTGCCGCCTCCTCTGTCAGGCCGCGCGACATCAGATAGAGGATTTCCTCCTGTGCGATCTTGCCGACCGCCGCCTCGTGCGACAGTTCAACGCCATCAACCATCCCCTTCAGTTCGGGGATTGCGTGCATGATACCCCCGTTGAGGATCAGGCCGTGGCATTCAAGGTGCCCCCGTACTCCCGGCACCTCGCCAACGATATCCCCGCGGGAGATGATATTCCCCCCGTTGGTGATGGCCCGTGAGACGATCTCCGCGCGCGTGTCCTTCGCCTTGAGATAGATCCGCCCGCCTACATCCAACTCTGAACCGGGGCTCCCGACAAGGAGGCTGTAGGAACGGGCCACGGCCCCTTTCCCCACAAGATATACCGTCGGGTACGTCTGGACGGACCTGACCGGTTTCATGGAGATGTAATTGCTAAGGAAGAGGCCGCCCTTTTCGACTATTCCCACGGACCGGGGCCGCACCACCACGTCCTCCGCCCAGTGATGGATCATGGAAAAGCTCAGCTTGGCGTTCTTCTTCACATAAAATTCCGAGATCCCCACGTGAAGGCCCCGCGTCACATGCGAGGCACTGGCGCACCCGGAGATGATGTGCAGTTCCGAATCTTCCTCGGCTATAATGATATTGTGCACGTTCTGGCTGAATCCCTCCTTTTCAAGGTAGAGGCATGCCTGCGCCGGGAGGGTGATCTTTGCCCCCGGAAGTGCCCGGATCACATAACCGTTCTGGAGATCGAGGCGGGCGCGTGCCGTATACTTGTCCGTATCCACGGACGCCAGCTTCCAGTAATACTCCTTGAGCCAATCCATCTCTTTGAGCGCCTTCTTGATGGGGATGATCTCCAAACCCTCCTGATGTGAACCGGAGTGAATAGAGATACCATCCTTCTGGATATACGTACCGGCGCGATCCTTCTCGCTGATATCAAGCCCGGCGAAGGCCATCCTCTCCCGGTCTGCCTGAGGTATCACTTTCAGATCTTTCCCATCGACATGTGTGGGGGATTCGAGAGAGTAGGTGTCCAGATCGATATCCGGCC
>JAFCZZ010000404.1 GCA_019314085.1 Deltaproteobacteria bacterium
CTCGAGTGGACCTACCCTGATTATGCGGACGAGGACACCATAGTGATGTTCAATAATATACGAGAGAGGTATACCTTACAACTGACCCGGAAAAGAGTGCAAAAAATCACGTAACGGTGTAACAATATCTACAGCAAGGGCGGAACAATCATATTGACCCGTCCGATCTAGGAGAAAAATCTATGATACGAAGCATGACAGGCTACGGAAGGGCGGAATCCGTCTTTGCGGGGAAAAAAATGTCCGTAGAAATCAAATCCCTCAACCACAAAAACCTTGAAAGCGGCGTGCGGCTCCCTGCCTTTCTCACCGCCCTAGAGATAACCATCAAGAAGAGGATCGGAGAACGGATCTCCCGGGGAAGAATTGAGGTGAACGTCAGGATAGATTCAGACCCTGGCACAAATGGTGGAGACAAGCTGGAGGTAAACATCCCCCTCATCAGCAACTACCATGCCCTGCTGACCAGTCTGAAGGAATCGTTCAATCTCACCGACGAGATAACGCTGAATACCCTTGTCAGGCTGAAGGGCGGCATCTATACATCGGAAACAGAGATCGACCCTGAGGAGATATGGGGCACCCTGGAAGGGGCACTGAATGATTCCATCGATTCCCTCGTGCAGATGAAGGAGGCCGAAGGCAGGCTCCTCTATGAAGATTTCATCGCACGTCTCGATACCGTTACAACCTGTATAGAGACATTAAAGGTGCGGGTCCCGGAGGTGGTAAAAAATTACCATGAGAGGCTCTCGGCGCGAATCCAAGAACTGGCGGACGGCATGGAATGCGATGAATCAAGGCTGATCCAGGAAGTTGCGATCATGGCCGAAAAGAGCGATATCACCGAAGAGATAGTCCGCCTTGAAAGTCACATAAAGCAGTTTGGCGAGATGCTGGAAAGCGACGAGGCCATCGGCAGAAAAATGGATTTTCTGCTGCAGGAGATGCACAGGGAAATAAATACGATCGGTTCCAAGAGCAACGACCTTGGCATATCCGGCACCGTCATAGAGATAAAGACAGAGCTTGCCAAGCTGAGGGAGCAGGTCCAGAATATCGAATAAAACACAGGCCCGAGGTTAGAAAAAAAGCACGGCAAGACAACCCTCATGGATTGGACAAACATGAAACAGACCGACATGCAGGACACAACCACCATGGATTGGACAAACATGAAACATACCGACATGCAGGGACTCCTCATAGTCGTTTCCGCCCCTTCAGGCACCGGGAAGACCACCCTGTGCAAAAAGCTCCTGGCCGAATTTCCCGATCTGTGCTTCTCTGTGTCCTGCACCACACGTCCTGCGCGGAAGGGCGAGAAGGACGGCAGGGATTACCACTTTATCTCCGTGGAAGATTTCGAAGGCAGGAGAGAGAAGGGTGAATTTGTAGAGTGGGAAGAGATCTACGGTCACTGTTACGGCACCTCAAAAAGGGACATAGAAGAGATGACCCGAAAGGGATATGACATCGTGCTGGACATAGACACCCGGGGAGCACGTAATGTAAAGGCCATATATCCCGAAGCTGTTTTCATTTTCATCCTGCCCCCGTCCGTGGAAACTTTGAAGGAGAGATTACAAAAACGCGGCTCGGAAACCGATGAGATTATACAGGTGCGCTTCGACAGGGCCATGGAAGAGATACATGAAAATGAATGGTATGATTATGTGGTATTTAATGATATAGTGAATGGTTCTGTGAATATAATGAGATCTGTGTATATAGCCGAAAAGAACAGAAGATCTCGGCTACAAGGCAGGATAGATGACTTTTATCGAATAACCGGAGGCATATAAACCATGGCACGAGTTACCGTAGAGGATTCCCTGGAAAAGGCAAAAAACAGGTTTGCCCTGACGCACCTTACAACCCAGAGGACAAAACAGCTCCTGAGAAATTCCAAACCCCTCAGCGAAAAGAAAAATAATCGGGAGATCGTTACCGCCCTGAGGGAAATAGCGGAAGAAAAGGTAAGATACGCCCATCCAGAAATTCTCGACGCAAAATCGGCAGATGTTGAGCCGACTGAACTCATAGAAAACAACACGAATGTGGTCGAAAATGCAAACGTCGAACAGGTGTCGTGACAAACTGATATTTGCCCTCGATCTGGGGGAAGACTTGGGCGAAGCTGTCCGATGGGCCAACCTGTTGAAGGATCACGTGGGGATGTTCAAGGTAGGGAAGGAGGCATTCACCCGTTTCGGCCCCCGGATTGTATCGAGCATACAGGAAAAGGGCGGCAGTGTCTTTCTTGATCTGAAGTTTCATGACATACCGAACACCGTGGCAATGGCGTCCCAAGCCGCGGTAAAACTGGGCATTTCCATGTTCAACATCCACGCACTCGGGGGGAGGGAGATGATGGAGCGGGCGGTCGATTCCGTCGATAAAACCGCGAGTGTCCTGGGCATCACCCCTCCGGTGCTCCTTGCGGTAACCGTTCTCACCAGCCTGAATGATTCCGACATCAAAGAGATAGGATTTGGATGCACCACCGGGGAACTCGTCCTGAACCTCGCGCTATCGGCCAGGGACGCGGGTGTTCCCGGCGTTGTAGCCTCGGCACAGGATGTCATTCCCATACGGAAGGCGTGTGGAGAAGATTTTATTATTGTAACCCCAGGCATACGACCGGCTGACAAGGTGGCGAATGACGACCAGAAGCGGATAGTGACGCCGAGGAATGCCATCGCCATGGGAGCGGATTATCTGGTAGTAGGCAGGCCCATACGGCTGGCCGATGATCCCGTGGCCGTGGCGGACAGCATCACCGAAGATATATCCAAGGGGCTCCGTTAAAGGTTCAGACCCTACCCAGAGGAAAGTCCATGCAGGTAATCTACGGCGTTCATCCGGTTGCGGAGGCACTGAAGGATGGCGGCAGGATAGAGAAGGTTTTCCTGACCAAAGAGGGAAGTCGAAGTGGTGCTCGGGAAATAGTAGAACTCGCGTCCCGGAGTAACATACCCGTCGTCTTTACAGACAGGGAGCACCTGAATACCATCGCCGGCACGCGGCACCATCAGGGCGTCATATGTGTATGCGAGGAATACCGGTATACCGGCATCGATGAAATCCTCGCTGGTTGTACGTCCCAAAACAACGTTCTCGTTTTGATCCTCGACGGGATTACAGATCCACAAAACCTCGGCTCGCTTACACGGACGGCCCTCTGCTTCGGAGCGGCCGGCCTGGTCATCCCGGAGAATCGAGCCGCTTCGGTTACTCCCTCCGTCATCAAGGCCTCGGCGGGAGCGGCCCTTCATCTCCCCATTGCCAGGGTGGTAAACATATCGAGAACAATCGACCGGCTCAAAGAAGAGGGCTTCTGGATATACGGCACCGATGCCGGCTGTGGAGATGGGCTATGCTCTCCCGATTACAGCGGCCGTGTAGGCCTCGTGCTGGGGAGCGAGGGAAAAGGGATGCGACCACTGGTCAGAAAAAAATGTGATGTTTTGCTCTCCATCCCGATAACCGGCCGTCTCGATTCTCTGAATGTATCCGTCGCCGGAGGCATTATCCTTTATGAAATAACTCGCCATTGGGACACCCTTAAGACGCAGGGGGAAAGGGGGTAGGAATGCCGGTATATCTGTGGGAGGGGACAACAAAAAAAGGAGAGAAAAAAAAGGGCGAACTGGAGGCCGCCGATGAAAGCAGTGTGCGAATCCAGTTGCGCCGCCAGCGCCTCAAGGCCGAGAGCATAAAGAAAAAGCCCACAGACCTCTTCGAAACCATCCCTTTTCCCCAAGAGAAGGTC
>JAFCZZ010000405.1 GCA_019314085.1 Deltaproteobacteria bacterium
ACGGGGGTTAAGCTCGAAGGGCCAAAGGTGACGATAAACACACGCCACATCAAGTCGGCGAAGCTTAGGGCCTCTGTCTCGGCCTCACACACGGACAGCGTAACCGCAGTCGAACTGTACGACGCAACGGCTGGAGCCGTGAGGGCCTCCGTCAGCGGGAACGCATTCACCGACTCTGAGGCCGACGTGGACGTCTCATCCCTGGTGAGCGGAAACCTGCATCAGCTCAGAGTAAACGTCACAACCGCATCCGCAACAGCCGGAGCCACAACCGACCTGCTGTACCCTGAAGGGGGGTCTAACGTGGCGAAGAGGTTTAGCGTCGCCTACACGGGTATTGCACCCGCCGGACAGGAGGGAGACATCCTACTCTACACCGTGCAGGCAGGTCGGAAACTCACCCTCGATTTTTTAGAAATCAACTGGGAGTCCCAGATAGCCCCTTCTGTGGGGGCGTACACGGGTGACGGAGGTAGGACACGGGACTTGCTCGACGCAACTCTTGAAAGCGGTGAACGCCTAATCCTGCACTACAAGAACAACAACCCAGACACGCCGAGAAAGGCCAGCGTGGTGGTGGGCGGTGTCCTCGAATAGTAATGACGACCCGCAGGACCTTCCCGTCACGGAGCGTGTCTGTCAGGCTCGTAGGCAGGCTTTGGAGGAGCGTATCGAGGGACTCAAAAATGCGATATACCTGTCGTCAGCCGCCATCACGACGGTGCTGAGCATAGTTTACATACTCATCCAGCTTTTTATTAGGTGAACATGCCCACGTACAGCGTAGACATAACCGTGGATCCCTCTTCCACAGTAACAGAGGAGCTTTGGGTGGAAGGCGAGGCTGTGGACTGGGTTAGCATACGCTTCCCCCCAGGGCCTTCAGGACTCCTCGAGGTAGCCATCTTCTACGGTGAAAAGCAGGTATGGCCCTCTGAGGAGGGACAGGTGTTCAAGGGCGACAACGAGTGGATACACTTCGAGGATTATTGGCCGTTGCCTGAGACCCCCTGCAGGCTCCTCATAAAGGCGGTGAACAAAGACGAGGTTTACGAGCACAGCGTGTATATACGGTTGCACACGAAGCCCCTCAAGGCGGAGAGGAAAGTTAAATTCCGTGTCACGCCAGAAGGGTTTATAGAGGTGTCCGTATGAGCGGACAGAAGGTTCTCCAGAAGGACCCTGTGGGCTATCAGGACTGGACGCTTCCCGTAAGCATCGTAGGCCAGGTAATTGAGAAGCTGAAGGTTGACATAGTGGCTCAGACCCTGGCGAACCTCAAGGTGGATATAGCGGCTCAGAGCTTGGCTGAGTTGAATGTCAAGCTTGTGGCCTCTGAAGTCACGTTAAACGTGGCCATAACCTCGTCGAGTGTGACGCTTGATGTTAACGTGACTAACGCCTCATTAACCGTGAATATTGGAGCCCCCCTCACGGACACAGGTTATCTCGCATCCTCGATAGTTGAGAGCGTTCAGCTTGACGTTAACATAGCGGCTTCGGCTGTGACTCTGAACGTGGCTATAACGTCGTCAAGCGTGACTCTCGACGTCAATGTGACCAACGCTTCGTTGACTGTGAACATTGGGGGGCCTCTAACCACCGACGGATACGTGGCCTCTGAGATAGTCAAGTCCGTTCAATTGGACGTGAACATTGCGGCTTCAGCCGTAACGTTAAACGTGGCTATAAAGAGTTCAGACGTCACCCTCAACGTCAACGTAACCAACGCCTCTCTGACCGTGAACATCGGAGGCCCCCTGTCCACATCAGGGTATGTGCAGACCTCAATCATGGAGAGTGTCCAGCTGGATGTGAACATAGCGGCCTCGGCTGTCACATTAAACGTGGCGATAAAGAGCTCTGACGTCACGCTAAACGTAAACGTCACGAACGCATCGCTGACGGTCAACATCGGCGGCCCTGTGGACGCTAACGGCTACGTGCAGACCCACATAATGGACAGCGTCCAATTGGATGTGAACATCGCCGCCTCTGCCGTCACATTGAACGTAGCCATACAGAGTTCGGCAGTCACACTCGACGTGAACATCGCTTCTTCGGCTGTGACGATGGACATCAACGTCACAAACCCCGTACTGCGGGTGGGGGCGGAAAAGCCATGCCTCGCCTTCGACGGAGTGAACGACAAGGTTGTGGTGCCCCCCATAAACACGGAGACGTATACGGTTGAGGTTTGGCTGATGACAAACGTTTTGGACGGAGCCTGGCACACAGCCGTCGGTTGCTGGTTTACTGACCACCACTGGGTTCACCTCGGAATCAACAATGCAAATCAGTTCTCAAACCATGTGTTTCTTGACGGGGAGTCAGTTGGCATCGTTGACACGACTACGGTCATCGAGGTTGGAAGATGGTATCATCTCGTAGCGATAGTAAACAAGGGAGACGGCAAGCTCGAATTATGGGTGGATGGCAGTAGAACAGTTGACATAGCGAAAACCTGGACTACGACGGAGACCCCAGGAACAAACAACATTTACATAAGCACAAGAGACGGGTCGGCAAACTGGTGGAACGGTGCCATCGCCCTCGTCCGCATCTACAGCCGAGCCCTCTCAGAGTCGGAAATCCAGCACAACTACCAGAATCCCCAGAGCCCCGTGACACAGGGCCTCGTCCTCTGGCTCAACTTCGACGAAGGCTCCGGAAACGTGGCCCACGACAAATCTGGCAACGGAAACGACGGAACGATTTACGGAGCCACTTGGGTCAACGACGTTGAGGCCCCAGGGGCGTTGGTGAACGTGAACCTGTCGGCCCAGACCGTCACGATGGAGGTCAAGATTGTGGCGAGCGACGTAACTCTCAACGTGGCGATACAGAGCTCAGCCGTCACGTTGGATGTGAACATTACGGGCTCCAGCGTAACCCTCGACGTAAACGTGGTCGGAACGGCGAACGTGAACATCACGGACGCAATAGTGAACATATCAGCACTCAGGCTAATGGACGAGGGAACTGTGATAGTCAAGGACGGCGGGACTTCAGTTGTTACTACGCTGTACACCGTCCCAACGGGCAAGAAGGCGTACATATACCTCGCACAACTCACGGTCAGA
>JAFCZZ010000406.1 GCA_019314085.1 Deltaproteobacteria bacterium
GACTGCCTGCGAACATAATCCTATGGATTGATCCGGGGGAGTTCATAGAAATCTAAAGTATTCTGGAAGATCACGTCAGCCGCCTCACCGGTCGGTATGCCTTTTATCCGTGCGACCTCCTCTACCGTGGTAATGACATCGGATGATCTTGACTCTCTGTCTCCATGAATTACGGGGCAGTCCGTTTCGACGAGGATGCGTTCCAGGGGGGCCTGTCTGATCCCCTCCCGGTGGGGAGGGCTGCGGCGAAGTGAGGGCGTCGCGGATACGAAGTAACCGGCAGAGACTATCTCCCGCACGAGATCGAGGGGTCCGCTATACCAGTGAAATACCGCCCTTCTCACCCCCGCCTCGCGAATGAGACCAAAGACACGCTGGTGTGAATAGCGGCAGTGGAGGATCAGCGCTTTGTCATACCGCACGGACAACTCCACGATTCGCCTGAAAACCTCCCGCTGTAGCGCTTTTCCGACCTTTACCTTGTAGTCGATTCCGACCTCGCCGATGGCGACACACCGGTCGATGTTTGCCTCCACGAAGGCGAGGGTTTCTTCTATTTCCCCCTCACGTATCTCCCAGGGGTGGTATCCCACGGCGGGCAGGACAAACCCCGGGTATGCCTCGGCGATTTTCAGGGTCTGCCGGTTGGATTTGATATCCATTCCCACGCCGATGATGGCCCTCACCCCGACGCGCCGTGCCTCGGCGATTTGCCGTTTAAGGTCTTTCAACTCGCTGAGATGGGCGTGTCCGTCGATGGCGGGGATATTCGTGCTCATTTTTTGAAAAACTCTTCCAGTTTTCCCCTGGGGTCGACCCCTTTTTGTTCCGCCCTACCACCGGATGCAAAATCACCGAATTCGAAGTAATCACAGAAATTGCTTCGGTCCTTTTCCACAACCCTCTCCGCCTGCGGTTCGCGGCAGTCGTTGTAAGACCCGGGATCATAAAACCGGCAGTTGAGACAGACGTGCAGATCGCTCCCACAGGAGGGGCAGGTGTCCCTCCTGCCCACACCGCCGAGTCTCCGTCGAGTTCTTTTCCGCATTTGTGACAGACTTGCATTGCGTTCGCCTTCCACAGAGTAATAGTCGCAAGAAAGAGCGGCTATTTGCTCTGTGTCTTAACCAGGAAATATGTTCCCACGAAAACCAATAAGAACAATACATCTTAAAAATAATCTGTCAATTAGTTTTCTACAGTTGAGGGTGTCACGGTTATGGACGGTATTTTATTGACAGTCCAGTCCGTTCTGCCTATAGTTGCTGTATGAAAAAGTAATGCCTTATCAAATATATGGGGGGCACTACTGTGAAAATCTCATCTCACTTCGTTGGGGAACGCCTGAAAGGGTACGAAACAACCGGTACCTGGCGTGACACCATGAACTATGCCGCCGCGCTGGGTGATACCAATCCCTGTTACCTTGATGATGAACGCCCGGACGGGGTTATCGCCCCCCCGATGTTCGCGGTGGCCGCTACCTGGCCGATCTTAGAGGAGATCTGGGAATACATCGAGGACCCGGCCTTCCCTCGCGAGTTTTTACTGACCCAGGTACATTACACCGAACACCTTCGATTTCACCGACCGATTCGACCGGGTGATGCCCTGAGAATCCAGGGGACCATTGTGGCGATCATGCCGCACAAGGCGGGTACCCACATTGTCATCCGTTTTGATGCGACAGATGGCCAGGAATCACCCGTCTTTACCGAACATATCGGAGCCCTGTTGCGCGGCGTCACCTGCAGCGATGAGGGGCGGGGGGCCGAAGACCTGCCGCAGGTTCCCCTCTCCCCGGATGGGGGCGGCTCCGTCTGGGAGGCCGCGATCGCCATCGATGCATGCGCCCCCTTTGTCTATGACGGCTGCACCCGCATCCACTTTCCGATCCACACATCCGTGAAGTTCGCGCATGATGTCGGTCTCCCCGGCATAATCCTGCAGGGGACGGCCACGCTTGCCTATGCGGTTCGCGAGCTGATCAACAGGGAAGGGGAGGGCAACCCGCTGGCTGTGGAATCCTTGTCATGTCGGTTCAGCGGCATGGTCCTGCCCGGCAGCGAGATTACCGTACGCCTGCTCCGAAAGGTGCCCGCCAGCGGCACGGATCTTTTCTTCGAGGTTATCAATGCCGAAGGCAAAAAGACATTGAGTCATGGATACATGAAATTGAATACCGAATAAAAAGGGGGACATCATGGGCTGGAAAGATCTTAACCTGACTTGGCACTATGTGGAAAAGTGGGCCGAAAAAAAACCCGCAGTTGAGACATTGATCTTCGAAGAGGAACGGTTGACTTGGGGGGATTTCAAGGACAAGATGGACAGGACGGCCAAGGCCTACCTTGAGATCGGCGTCGTAAAGGGGGACCGGATCGCCATGCTTTCCATGGCCCGTAATGATTTCCTGATCACCTATATGGCGGCGGGCAAGGTCGGCGCGGTCTGGCTGGGGCTCTCACCGAAACTGACCCTGGACGAACTCCGATATCAGGTCGGCGATTCACAACCGACCGTCCTGATCGCACTCAGACAGTATCTGGATAACGACCTCGCGGAGACAGTCAAGGTCCTGAAGGGCGAGTTTTCCTGCATCAAAAAGGTGCTCGTGATCGGCGAGGCGGTGGAAGGGACCGAGGTCTTTGCCGATTTTACCGCACAGCCGAGGGCTCAGCTCGATGCCGCGCTGGAGACACGCGCTGGTGAGGTCGCGGGCTCGGACGAGGCCCTGCTGATGTACACCTCCGGTTCTACCGGCAAACCCAAGGGGGTCGTGCACACACACCGGAGCATCGTCGAAAACATAAAGGTCGAACTGCCCAAGTTCTTCTTTGATGAGGAAACCAGAGGGCTCCTCCACTTTCCCATCAATCATGTGGCCGCGGACGTTGAGATTGGGTTTGCGGCAGTCATGGGAGGCGGCGCTCTGATCATGATGGACAACTTTGACCCGGGTGCAGTGCTCAAGGTGATCGAAAAGGAACGCATCACCGTCCTGGGCCAGGTGCCGGTCATGTTCCTCCTTGAATTCAAAGACCCGGCGTTTTTCACCACCGATTTCAGCAGTATCAAAGGATTCATGTGGGCCGGGGCCGCCGCCCCCAAGATCATGATCGATGTCCTCAGCGGTATCTGTGCACAGACCGGAGCGCATCTGATCACCGGGTATGGAAGTACGGAGGTATGTGGCTTTGTCACCTACTCCGAAGCAGGCGATGACCTGGAGACCCTCATGAAAAGTGCTGGCAAGATCGCCGAACCCTTCGAGCTGAAGATCGTGGATGACGCGCGCAACGAACTGCCGGATGGCGAGATCGGGGAAATCGCCGTCAGGGGGCCGTTTCTGATGAAGGGCTATTACAACAGGCCGGAACTGACGGCCGAGGTGATCGACGAGGCCGGTTGGCACTACACCTCGGACCTCGCCTACAAGGATGAGCGGGGATACATCTATATCACCGGCAGGCGCTCCGAGATGTTCAAGACCGGCGGGGAGAATGTCTATCCGCGCGAGATAGAGGATGCGCTCGAATCCCATGACGGTGTTCTTTTCGCGGCGGTCATCGGTGTCCCCGATGAGATTTTCCAGGAGGTTGGCTGGGCCTTTGCCATGCTTATGAAGAGGAACTCCGGGATCTGTGCAGATCGAAGCTGGCCAACTTCAAGGTGCCCAAGAAGTTTTTTGTACGCGATCTTCTGCCGCTTCTCGCGAACGGCAAGGTTGACAAACTGGCACTCAAGATCGAGATCGAGCAGATGCTGAAGGATCAGTAGTGTCGAGTATGTGAAAAAATGTTATTTCGGCCGTTTCCCTGTCATTTCGACCAGTTCTCTGTCATTTCGACCGTTTCCCTGTCATTTCGACCGGAGGGAGAAATCTTATTTACCGAAAGGTGAAATCTTAACCGAAAACCCTTCAATGATTCGGATGCGATGATTTTTGCACTTAAGCAAAAATTGTTGTGAACTTATTTGCTTTGTGATAAATAATCCTACATGATAACGACACGATATCTCAAAGAGTCCATCCGCCAAGACCTCAAAGAGAAAATGGTCTTTATTTCCGGCCCCAGACAGGTTGGGAAAACAACGCTGGCGAAAACCTTTCTGGAACGGGAAGAACATCAGTATTATAACTGGGATAACCGATCGGATCGAAAGAAGATATTAGCTGCGCAATGGCCTGCGGTTGAAAGCGTCATAGTATTTGATGAACTCCATAAATATAAGAACTGGAAAGGCTGGATCAAGGGGGAATATGATTCTCACGGCGATCGAATCCGGTTTATCATAACGGGCAGCGCCCGGTTGGATATTTACCGCAAGGGTGGAGATTCACTACAGGGACGGTATCACGCTCATCGTTTACACGGTTTCTCAGTTGGGGAACTACAAAAGACCTCATCAATCCTCGTTCCTGGAAAGGAGATAGAGTTCCCCAGCAGGGCTGAACAGGATCTGTTGCCTGTATTATTTCAGTTCGGTTCCTTCCCCGAGCCTTTCCTGAAGCAGAATAACCGCAGTTTGAGGAGATGGCAGCGAGAACGCCTGGATCGTTTTTTCAGAGAAGATGTGCGTGATCTTGAAAACGTCAGGGATCTCTCGTCAATGGAACTGCTGGCGTCCATGCTCGACGATCGTATCGGCAGCCTTCTCTCCCTTCAGTCATTGCGGGAAGATCTCGAAGTCAGCCATCGGGCGGTATCACATTGGATGGCTATTCTTGAACGACTATATCACTGTTTTAGTGTGGCCCCCTTTACCCACAGGGCAATACGATCGCTCAAAAAAGCCGCAAAGGTGTATCTGTGGGACTGGTCTGTAGTGCCTGATGAGGGGGCACGTTTTGAAAATCTCGTGGCATGTCACCTGTTAAAAATGAAACATGCCCTTGAAGATCAGGAGGGCCACAGAATAGGTCTTCACTACCTGAGAGATGCCGGGAAAAGAGAGGTTGATTTTCTGGTTGTCGCTGAGGGCAAGCCCTGGTTCGCCGTAGAATGCAAGACGGCAAGCCGGACGCCGAATCCAGCGCTCAACTATTATGGCGACAGATTGAAAATCCCCTATTTGTATCAAATAACACGTGAAGGGAGCGCCGATATATTCAACGGCAGAGTCAGAGTAATGCCTGCCGGCAAGTTTCTGGGAGCGCTTCCATAACAACATGCAGGAAGAGACTTCAATTAAATATGAATGTGCGATCTTGAGGTCACAAATTGTGACCTCAAGACGGTAAAGCCGCCTCGATGGGTAAGGCGGTCCAAAACACTGTTGTGAGAATTTGAGATGCTCCATGCCCCCCGCCATGTTGTCCTTGATATCGAAACGACCGGCTTGTCTCCGCAAAGAGGCCACCGGATCATTGAGATAGGCGCGATTGCCATAGAAGAGGGATCTCTCGCGGAAGAATTTTGCAGCCTTGTCAAGATTGACCGGAGTATTCCCCTGCAGGCCCGGCTGATACATGGGATCAGTGACGAGATGCTTGAGAATCAGCAGAGGGCCGATGAGGTCTTGCCGCGGCTGTATGATTTCCTGGGAGACGGCGTCATCGTCGCCCACAACGCCCGGTTTGACGTCGGATTCCTCCGGCACGAG
>JAFCZZ010000407.1 GCA_019314085.1 Deltaproteobacteria bacterium
CAGTGTCGGAGATCTGTTGCTGAAGGAGCTCGGTGGTCGTCTGAAAGGCTGCCTCCGCCACAGCGATACGGTAGCCCGCATGGGGGGAGACGAGTTTTTTATGTTGCTGTGCGATATAACGGGTGAAAAGGATGCCGATGTCATTGCCGAAAAGATACTTGAAACTATTCGCGAGCCCTTTATGATAGAACATCATAAAATCAATATTACCGCCAGCCTGGGTGTTGCTTTCTATCCCAACGACGGGAGCGATGTAGAAACCCTGGTCAAGAAGGCCGATATTGACATGTATCAGACCAAGGAGAGTGGCCGTGACCAGTACCGGCAGTACAATTCATCCGAGGGTCCGGGAAGGAGTAATCATAATGGAAGGTAAAAGCGCACAGGAGAGCAGCGTTGTAATGGCGCAGGTGATGAATCCCCTTGACGCGAATCCTGTGGGGAATGTGCATGGGGGCGCCATCATGAAGCTGATCGATACCGCGGCGGGTGCTGTCGCCGTAAGGCACGCTCGGGCCAATGTCGTCACGGCATCGATTGACCATCTTGATTTTCACAGCCCCGTCTTCATCGGTGATCTGCTTACCCTCAAGGCGGGCCTCAACATGGTGGGGAGGACCTCCATGGAGGTCGGTGTCAGGGTGGAGACCGAGAACCTGGTTACGGGGACGGTCCGCCATACCGCCTCGGCATACCTGACCATGGTGGCCCTTGATGTCGATGGAAAGCCGATGGAAATTACCCCGCTCATCCTGGAGACGGATGAACAGGTCCGTCGAAACCGGCAGGCAACGGCGCGGAAAAGGCTGAGGCTTGAGGAGAGAAAGAAGGAGGATGCCTGCAGGGATACTTCGGAAGACTGAGTTTCCTGAGAACCGGCGGTAGCAACCCACTGCGACAGGATAAAGCCCATGATTCGTGATCAAATCCACAATCTTCAGGAGGAGGGGGTATGAACGGACTGGTCGATGTCAAACAGCACGAGAATATCGTGGAGGTGGCCCTCAACCGGCCCGAGGCCTACAATGCCTTAAACCTTGAGATGATTCCGGAACTGTCACGACACCTCACGAGGTTGGCGACGGACGCGTCGGTGAAAGGCCTCGTCCTTTACGGAGAGGGAGCGGCTTTTTGTGCCGGGGGAGACCTCAAATGGGCCGTTCAGTTTTCAGAAAGGCCCGGCTCATCCTTTCACACGCTGGCCGCGCAGCTGCATTTGGCTATATCGGAGATCAGGCGAATGAAGAAACCTGTCGTGGCTGCGGTTCACGGAGCGGCGGCCGGCGCGGGTTTTTCACTGGCGCTGGCCTGCGATTTTGCATCCTTGAGGAGTCTGCGACGATGAAACAGGCCTATACCTCGAACGGATTGAGCATAGACGGGAGAGGGAGCTTTATGCTGCCGAGGATTGTAGGTCTTGCCCATGCCCATGCCCTTGAGATCGCAGCCTTCGATGACCCCATTCCATCGCAGCAGGCCGCGAAGTGGGGGCTGGCAACAAAGGTTGTTAAAGACGGCACCGCCCGAAAGGAGGCGGCACAGATGCTGAACCGGCTGGTGAAGGGCTCGCTCCATTCCTTTGGTTGGTCCAAGCGACTTCTCAATGATTTCTTCGGCAATTCATTTGAATATCACCTGGAGGTCGAACGGGAGGGTCTTTCCGCCTGCGCGTATCACCCGGATGGCCGGGAAGGGCTCAGGGCTTTTGTTGAGAAGCGAAGTCCCGTACTTCCTGATCCTGCGAAGGGTTTGTGAGGAGAGAAGAGAGATATCCGATGAAAAAGATAGGGATTATAGGCGGGTTGGGGCCGGAATCAACGGTTGATTACTATCGGGGGATCGTCGAGACCTTCCGAGTGGGGCAGGGAGGGCTCGCGGGCCCGGAGATGGTCATCTACAGCGCCGACGTCGATAAACTCTTTGAAAGGATAGAAGCCGCACAAGGGGAAAGCCTGGTTGATTGGCTCCTTGAGAGGGTCTGCGCCCTGCAGCGTGCCGGCGCGCAGTTTGCCGCAATCGGCGCCAACACGCCCCATATTGTCTTTGATAAGGTGCAGGCACGTTCCCCCATCCCCCTGCTGAGCATTGTCGAGGAAACGTTCCGGAGGGCCGAAGCGCTGGGAATAAAGCGGTTTGGTCTCATGGGAACGCGGTCTACCATGCAGTCCGATTTTTACCAGAAGAGCTTCGAGGCAGGAGGGATATCAGTTGTTGTTCCGAGGACCGATGAGATAGAGCATATTCACAACAGGCTCATCTCTGAGATTGAGCTGGGAATTATAAAGGATTCGACCCGAGAGGAATTGCTGTCCATAGTCAAACGGATGAGAGATGAGGATTCGATCCAGGCACTGATCCTCGGCTGTACGGAACTGCCGATGATTCTTGACAAAGAGGAATACGGCATCCCCTTCCTGAATACGACCGCCATTCACATAGAGGCCATCGTGCGGTACTGTGTAGGCACCTGAGTCAGAAAGGGCTTGACAAGGTACAGACTGAGGCTATTCTGGCCCTCGGTATTCAAGGGGGATTACAATGGATTATAAAATCCGGACAGGGGGGGCGGAAGATAGTGACTTGCTGGCTGGGATTATCCGTGCCTCCTTTCGGGATGTGGTCGATCGCTTCGGCCTTACCCCGGAGAAGTGTCCCAGACATCCGTCCAACTGCACTGCAAATTGGGTTCGGAGGGATATGGATCGGGGTGTC
>JAFCZZ010000408.1 GCA_019314085.1 Deltaproteobacteria bacterium
GCGGCTGTAGCCCATCCTAGACCTTGATCACGCCCGCGGCCAAGGTCTTGACCGGCTGAGCCGGCGGTGCCACGACACCCTCTGCCGGAGCGGTTGCCCCCTCGAGCAGGGCACGGGTCGCAAAACCGACAGCCGCATCGACGACGGCCGTCACGAAGCCGACCTTCTTGGCCTTGCTCGCCTCGACCCCGACAGCCTTGGCGATACCATAGGCCACCAGGCCCGCCAGGACGCCGCGGAGCGCCGGCTCCTTGCCCTTGTCCCAGGCCTCGCTGGCCGTCAGACCGTAGCCCTGCACAGCATTGTAGTAACGCCGGTCGATCATCCGGTAGTCGAAGTCAAACGGGTCAAGGCCCTCCTGGACGTAGTGACTCCCCTCCGGAGCTCGGATGGTCGAGGCCTGCTTGGCCGCGCTCTGGACCATCGCCCCGAATCCGTAGAGCGGATGACGGGCCGAGATGTTTGTCGGGTTGTTCCGAGGTATCTTGTAGAACGGCATCAAAGCCTCCTCATTTCTTCTTCTTGGTCAGGTAGTACGCCGCAGCTCCCCCGACGAGCCAGAGCCACCAGGGAACACCGGCAGACTTCAGCGGAGCTGGCGGGCCCATCGCCGCGGTGCTGGCCGGACCCTTGGAGATGACCTCGATGTCGCTCGGACTTCCGGCGGCGTAGGCCTTGTCAGCGTTGCACATCACATTGAGAGCCTGGATGGCCTTCCGGAATGCGTCCGGATAGGTCAGGGGAAACGCCACCGCGCCGTATTGCCCAGTCAGGACATCCTGCTTGAGGCCTTCGTAGTTCGCCGCGATGCCAGGACACTTTGGCTTCGCCGCCAGGTACGACCCGTGGGCATAGGCAGCGGCCTCGTTGGTCGTCACCACTTGAGAAAGCAGTTTGGGCCGCTGGAGAAACCATTCCTTTTCCACGAGAGACTCCTGTGCGTCCTGGACGAGCTGACTCAATAGCTGCGGGGTCATGGCCATCAGATGACGTCCGGCGGAATCGTGTACCCCTGGGCCCGGATCGCCGCCAGCATCTTCTGCTTGCAGGGCTGACACTCGGGCTTGATCATCGCAAGCTGCGCTCCGTACTTGTCAATCCAAGTCTGGCAGGTGACGCACTCCGGGGACTTCATCACCGAAGCTCCCACGACCTGAATCTCGCCAACGGTCATGGCGGAGATGTCCTTCTTGTCCTTCGTCAGCAAGTAGAGCGCACCAGCGCCAATACCGGCCAACAGAACCCATGACGGAAGTTTGAGTGCCATTTGCTACCTCGCCACGTCCGCGACTGCGCGGACAATCATCACTGCGGTTATCACCCCGAGGGCCACGAGCATCCCCTCGAGAATGGACGGCTTGTTCATCTGCTCACCACGTAGGCCAAGAACAGCAGCGCGGCGGCGACACCCAGCTTCCCATAGTATTTGTTTGTCGAGGTTGGCCTGCTCAGCTGCGACAGCAGGCCGGGATCTGTCGTGACGACCTCGGTTGTCTCCGGGTTCGCCGCGCCGAAGCCACCGTAGACTCCGAGGGCCGGCTTCTTGGCCTTCGGCCAGTCCACTGGGCCCTTTGGACCGAGGGTCCCCTGGGACGCCAGCATGGCCTGCTTGGCCGCCTTGACCTCTTCTATATAGGCGCTGGTGACGTCCCGGAGCGAGCCGGCATCGCCAGCTCGGAACCACGAGGTCGCCTGACCGGCCACTTCAGCGATCTGCGCCAGGGCCACGCCGACGTAGTGCCGGAGGTTGTCGAGGTGCTGCTCGACGTACTCCCCCATGTTGTTCTTGGCCACGTACCGCTGGAGGCCCTCGACAGTCTGGAGCTGCATCATCCACAGGCCGCGGGCATCCCAAATGGGACGGGTCATGTCGTCGAGACCTGGAGCCGGGAGCTGTGCGAGTGAAAACATGTCTACCTCCACATAACGTAGGCGACCAAGCCCAGCAGGCCCAACAGGGGTATCCACTTGACGTCCGTCGCATCACCGGCAAGACCGCCACACGACCCACACCCACTGACGCTGGTTCCCGCCGGAGCCATCGCACCGCCACGGTTCGTCAGGTTGAGCTTACGCGGCTGCCGGCGATACGGTCGGGTCTGGACGATGTCCTTCTGCCACGGGCCGCGGTACCAGTCGCTCGGCCGCGGCACCTGAATCCAGGGGCTCGTCTGCGTCCCCTCGAAGATTCCCTCGGCCGTCTGGGGCTCACCGATGTAGTCGTAGTGGCTCGCGTAGGGGTGGAGCTGGACGTTGGGGTCCTCGCCGCGCGTCACGCCGGACGCGGGCATCTGCACACCCTGGAAGATTTTCTTGTTGACGCCATTCGGGGCCATGAGATCTCCTATTTGAGGGCCAGCAAGGCCAGCAGACCGACACCGATGACTACCGGAATCGCAGAACCTGCGGTCGGAGGAGTCATCACAGGCGCTGTTCCTGGAGGAGGTGTTCCCGGAGAGGATGGAGCGAGCGTCGAGGCGCTGTACCGTGACGCCACCTGCTGCTGAACCGCCGGCTCTGGCCGCGGGCCAAACGTCTGGGCGCTCTGCTGATACGACACGGGCTGCGGCGGCGCAACAGGAACCTGGACAGGGGCAGCCGGGACAGTGACCCCGGGAAGGGTGTACCTCGACTCACCGCGAACGATATTCCAGAGCCGGAGCTCGGGGTCTCCAGGAACGAACGGGGGGATGCCATTGGCCTCCCTGAT
>JAFCZZ010000409.1 GCA_019314085.1 Deltaproteobacteria bacterium
AGAGACAAAGGCAATCAGCACCGCACGGAGATCGCTCCTTGTTATTGAGAGCATCCCCGGCATCAGATACAATGAGATCGTGGATGTTCAGCTCGGCACCGGTGAGACGCGGATCGGGCAGGTGATAGAAGTCGGAAAGGAAACCACTGTTGTCCAGGTCTTTGGAGGGGTCAGCGAGGTTGACCTCCTGAACAGCAGGGTAAAATACAAGGGGGAGACACTGAAACTTCCCGTATCGGGAGACATCATGGGGAGGATCTTCGACGGAAGCGGAAACCCCATAGACGGCGGCCCCCCGATCGTGGCTGACAAGTATCTGGATATAAACGGAGTGCCGGCAAATCCGGCATCGCGTATGCCCCCGGCGGAATTCATCGAGACCGGAATCTCAGCGATAGACGGACTCAATGTCCTGGTCCGCGGGCAGAAGCTGCCCATCTTCAGCGGATCGGGTCTGCCGCACAACAAGATTGCCGCGCAGATCCTCAGGCAGGCGTCACTAAAGGGCAAATCGGAGGAATTCGCGATCGTCTTCGGAGCGATCGGCGTCAGCTACGATGACGCGGGCTACTTTATCTCGAATCTGGAAGAGACCGGCGCGCTCAGCCGTACCGTCGCATTCATCAATACGGCCTCGTCACCCGTCATCGAACGACTGTCGACGCCGCGTCTGGCTCTGACGGCGGCGGAATACCTGGCATGGGAGCATGACTTACATGTCCTGGTAATACTGACGGACATCACCAACTACTGCGACGCCCTGCGCGAGCTTGCCGCCATGAGGGGCGAGATACCCAGCCGGAGGGGGTATCCGGGGTACATGTACACGGACCTCGCCTCCCTGTATGAGAGGGCCGGAAGGATAAGCGGCAAGGAGGGGTCCGTGACCATTATCCCCATCCTGACGATGCCCGATGACGACATCACGCACCCGATAGCCGACCTGACGGGGTATATTACCGAGGGACAGATCGTCCTGTCGAGGGCGTTGGAACGGAAGAGGATATATCCCCCCATCGATGTCTTCCTCTCCCTTTCACGAATGATGAAAGAGGGGATCGGCGAGGGAAACACGAGGGAAGACCACAACAACGCCTTCATGCAGTCATATGCCGTCTACGCGGAGGGGAACTATCTCAGAGAAATCTCCACCGTCATCGGCTCCGAGGCTCTGAGCGACCGGGACAGGTTATACCTCTCCGCCTCTGACAGATTTGAACAGGAATTTATATCACAGGACGAAAAGGAGAGAAGGACCGTTGAAGAGACGCTGGGGAGGACGTGGAATATCTTCTCCATGCTCCCCGCGGAAGACCTCAAGCTTATCCAGGAAGAATACATAAAGAAATACCTCCCGAAGGCCCCGAAAGACAGCCTCGGAGAGGAACCCCGGTAGAACAAGAGAGATGCCATGTCAACAAAGGTACAGGTAACACGGCCAACCAAGATCGAGCTTGCGCGCCTGAAACGTCGCCTGAAGCTCGCCACGAGGATCCAGAAGATCGTCAAGGACCGGCTCTCCATCCTGATCATGGAATTCCTCGACACCGTCAAGGAATGCTCGTCCGTCAAAGAACGGTTGCTCGCGGAGTTCAAGGAGGCCTACCGGGCGCTCTCCGTTACGACGGGATACCATGGGTATGCGTTCCTTGAAAAGGAACTCCTCGCATCCCAGATGGCATTGAAGATCGGCACCGCAACACGAAATGTCGCAGGGGTAAAGATACCCGTCTTTGAAACGGAAGATATGGAGACGCCGGGCTCTTCCGTGAGGAACACGCCTGGCACCTCTTCATTGGTCGACAACAGCACCACCCTCTCGCGAAAGTGTCTGAAGACCACCATCGAACTGGCCGAACTCCAGAATTCCCTGGAGCTTCTGGGCACCGAGATCAACAAGGTCAAGAGAATAAACAACGCGCTGGAATATATCGTTATGCCGGGACTCGAAGCCACGATAAAATATCTGACGATGAAGTTCGAGGAGCGCGATCGCGAAGAGACGGCCCGGCTCAAATATGTCAAACTGCTGGTCGAACAGAGAGAGGCATATGCCTATTGATCCTGAACCGGGCAGGGCATTTGAGAGCTGCCTGAAGAGTGACATGAAGACGCTCAATGCCCACCTGCCGCGCAGGCGGAAGGCATTGAGTGAACTTCTGAAGGAAGAACACCCCCACGTTGAGTGTGGTGATGGAAGCACACACGTTTTCAGGAAAAAAGAGCTTGAACATCTGGCCCAGATGTTAGACAATGAAGACAAAGAAACACTGCTACTGCCGATTATCATAGAGGTAGGGGCTGGTGAGGGTCGTCTGACGATACGGTCAAAAACGGGGATCGAGGCAGTGATATTTTCACGGATACTGGAGATGCCCATAGCCTGCAGGTCGGAAATGATAACGATCTTCAAACCGCAGTTGCAGGTGCTGAGAAGAGTGCTGAAGACAACCACGCAGTATGTCTTCACCACGTGAGAGATACGGCAACAGACTAACACGAAAAGGAGGCTCGCCATGAAAGTATTCGCGGACAGGCTGATCAACGTTCTGGAAAACCACAGAGAGGAAATCGCGCAGCAGTGGTGCAAGGCCGTAAGGCAAAATCCCCGAACACCGTCACTCAACAACTTCCCCGAAGAAGAATGCCTCAAGAGAGCCGTCTTCTTTTACAAAAACCTGATCACGATGTACTTCA
>JAFCZZ010000410.1 GCA_019314085.1 Deltaproteobacteria bacterium
TCATGCATCTTGACCATACTCCGGAGAATTACTCACCGGACAATCTGAGGGCTGCCTGCCAGAAATGTCACAATTCCTACGATGCGGAACATCGAGCAGAGACACGACGGGCCACGAGGGAGAGAGCGCGAGACGAAATTCAGGCGAGATTATTTTAAGCCCTTGCCTCGTATGAGGTGGGTATCTTATTAACAGGAGTTACTATCTGCTTTTTTCGGATATGTGCTCGGGAGGGGTTGCCTATAGTTTATAAGATTTGGTTACTAGCACAGCCGGGGGTATGTCGAATCGCTTCAACCGCCCCCGGCACTTTAAGGAGACAAAATTGATTCTACAAACAGATCCGATACTGAATGAGTACATAAATAAATACGGGTGTTACTTCATGAGTATCCTGTTTCTGGTAAACAAACATACGAGCCGCGGATTCGACCGCGCAGATATTAATCATATTTATGATCGGCTTACAGACCCGAAGATCGCAAATAACTGGATGACGGTAAAATGTTTCCTTAACAATCCGCAGGTAATATTTACATTCTTAGGGTTGCCGATGGCCGGCGTTATGAAGGCACATCCAAGATATGATACATCCGCGGAACAATTAGAAATCCTGCGGTTCGAGCGGTCGTACACAAACAGGGCCGGCGAGCTCATTACCTACGGGCATTTCGTCGCGGGAAACGGTGACGGACATATCGCCTACGATCCAGCCGGAAACAGTAACGCTGTGAAATACGGGTTCCTCGAAAGTAAACGAATTTTTACAAGGAGATAAAAATGATACCAGTACCAGAAAACGCGAAGAAGGCGACCGGCGACATCGTTGTGTACGCTCACGAGTTCAAGGGCAAAGAGTATATCAATGTCCGAAAAACCTACGTCGACAAAGAAACCGGCGAGCTCGCAATCGGCAAGGGCCTCACTTGCCTGCGCGAACAATGGGAGGAGATCGTTGCTGCCATGACAGGACTGAAGAATGAATGACAAATTCTATAAACCGGCCATTGCGCATTTTATGTTTTTTATTAGTGGCCTATGTATCGGTCTCGGCGGCATGGGCATCTACTCCAATTCCTGCCTCGACAACAGCAACGACATTATTCAAGGAATTGAAGCAGAAAATATCGACCTTAAAAACCGACTTGGAAACATACAATCAGCAGTTGATAACCTCGGAACAGGAATTGAGGGATCTGCAGCATCGGCTGGAAACATTGCAGATGGAATCGGAGGGGTTATCACGGGAATTGACGAAAGCATCGCAATCCTCGGCGACCTTATTGGTTTCGTTGAGCAAATTGAAACAATCCTTATTGTCGGAAACCCGTAAATGCACCTATCAAAAAATCATCATCGGAGTATCCTGTACTTTGTCCGGGGTTGTCCTTGCTCTCGCTGGTTTTTTCGTTGCTTCTTTATTCTGATTGTATTACATTATAAGTATGGAAAATAGACAGTTTCAGCTTGACGCCCGCCGGCAGATAAACACTCTGCTGAACGCATCCAGACATCCGGTATATCTCGCACCATGCGGAACCGGGAAAACCTACACCGCGGCACAAATCATTGCCGACCGCATATCCCTTCAGCGCAGAGTATACGTCCTGGTCCCGCAGGTCGAAATATTCGACGAATGGATGAAAGTCCTTTCCGAGTTCGGCCTGAATCCCGGATACATAAACGACGAAGGCGTCCGCGGTAAGAATCGCGGTGTCTACGTGTGTATGACCCTTTCCTTGATTAACCTTCTGCCGGTCCTCCCGGAGTCGATCTACCCCGATGAAATAATTACCGACGAGATGCAACATTCCTTGGCCGCGTCATGGGAACAGGTATACCAGCACTTCGGCCAGGCATTACGAATCGGCCTTACCGCTACCCTGTACCACGGAAGCCCGCGAAGTTTCGAACACCTGTATACCGATGTTGTCCAGACCATTTCAAAGTCTCAGGCAATCGATCAAGAGTATATCACGAAGCCGCTGCTGGTAATTCCGGAAAAGTGGGTAAGCGACGTTCCCATGAACGGCGATGATTTCGATATAGAAGAACAGGCTAAGATTTTAGGCAAGCCGAAGATAATCGGGAACGTGATCGACTTCTACGAACGTACATTCGAAGGAAAGCCGGTAATCGTACCATGCCCGACATTCGGCCTGTCAAAAACAGTTGTGGAGGCGTTCGGTGAACGAGGATGGAAATTTGAACATCTGCATTCGGGGCTGGGAAAGCATGAAAGGAAAAGAATCCTTAGAAGTGTCGCGGCAGGCAAGATCAATGGTATTTGTACGGTGGGCATCGGGATTGAAGGTATGTCCATCCATGGCCTATATGGCGTCCTATGGCTCAGAAGAACGGCTTCGCCGATTATCTGGACGCAATTCAACGGCCGCGCCGAACGAGTAGTAAAGGGAAAGAAATATTATATCTGCGCGGATTTCGTAGGAAATTCCGTAATCCACGGAATGCCGGACCGGGATCTATTCTGGACCTTAGAACAGGATGATAGAGAATTACCGGAACCCGACGATGAACGGCCCGTGATGGTAGAATGCTGGCATTGCGGTGTCATGAATTCCGGACTGAACGAGATATGCCATTTCTGCGGGGAACCGCTGCAGGGTGAGTTGACCGACGGTGACGACAGAGAACAGAGTTTCCCGGCCATCGAGGACGGCGAACTCGTA
>JAFCZZ010000042.1 GCA_019314085.1 Deltaproteobacteria bacterium
AAAAGATCAGAGATGCGATACAAACCGATAACTACAGGGCCTTCAGAGATGAATTCATGTCCGGACTGCCGGATGCTGGGCCTGAAAACAATTAAAAAATTCAAGGAGGAATAGATACAATGACCGGTATAGCATATGCGATGGGAGCAGGCGGAGCGGGTGGAGGAGCCCCCGGAGGGGACATGAACTTTATCATCGTCATGGTCGCCATCTTCGCAATCTTTTATTTTCTTCTGATACGGCCCCAGCAGAAGAAACAGAAGGAAACAAAGGCAATGCTGAGCAACCTCACCCATGGGGATATGGTAATCACTGCGGGCGGACTGCATGGAAAGATTACCGCCATTACGGAGCAGGTTGTGACCCTGGAAGTAGCCGACAAGGTGAAGGTAAAGGTTTCAAGGCCCCACATCTCGGCCGTTACGCAGAAGGCAACTGCATAGGGAGCAGCGAAAGGAACTCACATGTCTGACAAAAACATTAAGGCACGGGGTATTGTAGCGCTTGTCATCGTTGCAACCGCTCTATTCTTTCTTATGCCCTCCATCACACAGAACCTTCCCTCCATCTGGAAGGACAACACGGACAAGATCCACCTGGGACTCGATCTCCAGGGGGGAATGCACCTGGTTCTGGAGGTAGAGACCGAAAAGGCGATTGAGGGCGCCATGGAACGGATCTCAAACGATCTGAAGGATGTCCTCATGGAAGAGAGGGTCCGGTTCAAACATCTGGAGCGGGAGGGGGGAATCTTCACAACTCTTGAATTAACCGACAGGGAAGAACGTGTAAAATTTGAAAAGACGCTGAAGGACACCTTCCCCAATCTTGATATCAGTTCTTCACAGGTGGTTGATGGGAGAGAAAAGGTCTGGCTGAAGATCAATGATAAACAGGTCGAGACGATAGAAAAATTTGCCGTGGAGCAGAGCCTCGAGACCATTCGGAACAGAGTGGATGAGTTCGGCGTCTCCGAGCCTGAGATAATCCCACAGGGGAAGGATCGCATACTGATCCAACTGCCTGGAATCAAAGATCCGCAGAGAGCCATCAACCTGATCGGGAAGACAGCCCTCCTGGAATTCAAGCTCCTAGACGAGGAGCACAGCCTGGATGAGGCACTCGCCGGAAAGGTTCCCGACGGGGACATCGTAGCCTATGGCTATAAGGTTGAAAGTGAAACGGGACGAAGAAGAAAGATACCGTATCTGCTCAAGAGAAAGACCCTCATGACAGGCGCAGCCCTGGAGGACGCCAAGGTGAGCATCAGCGACCGGTTCGGTGAGGCGTATGTTTCTCTGAAATTCGATTCCCAGGGGGCAAAGGATTTTGACCGGATAACGGGGGAGAATGTCAAGAAACGACTGGCAATCGTCCTGGACGGCGTGATCCATTCCGCACCCGTCATACAGGAGAGGATCTCCGGTGGCAACGCCCAGATCACCGGGAGCTTCACCATGGACGAGGCACACGATCTGGCCATCGTCCTGAGGGCAGGCGCACTGCCGGCCCCCGTCAGGATACTGGAACAGAGAACCGTGGGTCCCTCGCTCGGCCAGGATTCCATCGACAAGGGAATGCTCTCTATCGTTGTGGGGAGCATACTGGTCCTGCTCTTTATGGTGCTGTACTACAATCTGTCCGGGATCGTCGCCGATATCGCGCTCTTCCTGAACATCATACTGATCATGGGGACACTTGCCGCGTTCAGGGCAACGCTCACCCTTCCCGGGATCGCCGGTATTGTTCTCACCATCGGTATGGCCGTGGACGCAAATGTCCTTATATTCGAGAGAATCCGGGAAGAGCTGAGACTGGGCAAATCCCCCCGGGCATCAATAGCGGGAGGATACTCGAAGGCCCTGCTCACCATCGTCGACGCAAACGTGACCACGCTTATCGCCGCCCTGGTGCTCTTCCAGTTCGGGACGGGACCGGTGAAAGGCTTTGCGGTTACACTCAGCATCGGTATCGTATGCAGTATGTTCACCGCCATGTTTGTGACGAGAATCATCTACGACTATTTTGTATGGGATAAAGATATCAAGAGAATAAGCATATAACAAAAAAAGCTAATCCTGACTGGAACGGAGACAGTAATGGAAATTATACGGCCCGGAATAAATATTGACCTTGTGGGAAAGATGAAGATCGCTTTTATAGCCTCATTGATTGCAATAGGCCTCAGCATACTATCCCTGCTGTTGCATGGTGGACCCAATCTGGGCATAGATTTTGCCGGAGGAACCCTGGTACAGATACAGTTTTCCCAGGAAACAGATGCAGAAACCATACGGGGTGCTCTCAAGACCGTCGATCTCGGAAACAGTGTCATCCAGCGTTTCGGATACAAGGACAATAAAGAATTCCTGATCAAAACAGAGAAAACCAGCTCCGCACTCGAGGGACTCTCAAATAGGATCACTGAGGCATTGAGCACATCGTACGGCAGGGAAGATTTCGAGATACGGAGGGTTGAGGTCGTGGGGCCGAAGGTGGGCAAAGACCTGAGGCAAAAAGGTCTGTTGGCCATGCTGTACGCGGTGATAGGGATACTGATCTATATTACCTGGAGATTTGAGCTGCGGTATGCCGTCGGGGCAATTGTGGCACTTGTCCACGATGTTCTCATCACCGTCGGGGTCTTTTCTCTCCTGGGCAAGGAGTTCACCCTCCCCATTATTGCGGCCCTGCTCACGATCATAGGCTATTCCCTCAATGACACCATCGTCGTATATGACAGGATGCGGGAAAACATCAAAGGGGCACGGAAACAGCCCTTGAAAGAGGTCGTCAACTCGAGCATAAATCAGGTGTTGAGCAGGACGGTGCTGACATCGGCCACAACCCTGCTCGTTGTGCTTGCCCTGTTTTTCCTCGGCGGCGCGGTCATCCATGACTTTGCCTTCGCCCTCCTGGTAGGAATAGTCGTCGGCACCTATTCCTCCGTATTTGTGGCCAGCCCAACGGTTCTGGTCTGGGAGTCCATCAGTCCTTCAAAGGAAAAGAGGAAACAATAATTTGCCTCTCCTCGAAGCAGTCGGGTTTACGATATTTGTCGTTGTACTGTTTATCGGGATTTTTTCCATTATATTCGGTTTCCCGGGAACCTTTCTGATCCTGGGGGATGTTGTCGTCTACTCCCTGATAACCGGATTTGAGAAGATTGGCCTTAAGATAATTATCATACTTGTCTTTATTTCACTCCTGGCCGAAGCTGTGGATTTTTTCATGGGGGTCGCCGGCGCCAGGAGTTACGGCTCTTCGAAGACAGGGGTAATGCTGTCTATCATCGGAGGAATCATCAGGGCCATCGTGATGGTTCCGATCCTGCTCGGGCTGGGTGCCGTGATCGGCGCCTTTCTCGGGGGCTTCGCCGGGGCCTTCCTGGGAGAATATCTGGAACAGCGGAAACTTAAACCGGCCCTCAGGGCGGGATACGGCGCTCTGATAGGGAGAATTGCCGGGGTGCTGGTCAAGGGGTCTTTGGCAGTGGTGATGATTGTGATAACGATGTCGTCGATCTATTTTTTCTGAACACCTGCAGAGATCGAACATTTCAAAAAAACAGATCTGGAGCAGAAATTATTATGGGGAAGAGCGGAAAGGGCATAATCAGAGAATACGCGGAGGCGATCATCATAGCGATACTTATAGCCCTCTTTATCCGAACTTTTGTCGTTCAGGCATTCAAAATACCCTCCGGCTCGATGAAACCTACCCTTCAGATAGGAGACCACCTGCTCGTCAACAAATTTACCTACGGCATCAAGATCCCTTTTATACGGAAAACGCTGGTATCCATCGATGATCCGGAGAGGGAAGACATCGTGGTCTTTATATACCCGGTAGACAGGAAAAAGGATTTTATAAAGAGAGTTGTCGGCGTGGCCGGCGACACAATCGAAATACGGAACAAAAAAATGTATCTGAATGGCCTCCCCTATGATGACGGCCACGGCGTGTATGTCGACAGCCTGCTTTTCCCGGCCTCGATACAGCCGCGCGATAATTTCGGACCCGTCACGGTCCCGGCCGGGCATATCTTTGTTATGGGAGACAACAGGGATCAGAGTTACGACAGCAGGTTCTGGGGATTTGTGGACCTGACAGACGTCCTAGGCAAGGCCTTTATCATATATTGGTCCTGGAATAAGGACAGCAACGATGTCAGGTGGGGCAGGATGGGCCATCTGCTTCACTAAAACCCCTTGACACAAAACACAAACACTGTTAGATAAACGAATCGAGTGGATATAATAAATTGCAGTGAAAAGGGTTTTCGATGCTTTTGGGTGTCTTAATAGAAAGCGTGCCATGAGGCCTTCTCATTTTTGTGGGAAGGCCTTTTTTTTGAGCAAACCCTGTGGGATTATAGCGTTGGAAGTGAGCAAGACCGTTTTATCTGCCTGACAGCTTAAGGGATAACAGATATGAAAAAGAAAAATGTGGTTATGGATGCGGAGGGCATTGAACGGTCCCTTACGAGAATAGCCTACGAAATACTGGAAAAAAACAAGGGAACGGACAACCTTATTATCATCGGCATACGAAGAGGCGGGGTATCCCTGGCGGAGAGGCTCTGCAAGAAGATATCCGCCATCGAAGGGATCGAGATCATGTCGGGGACACTCGACATAACGCTCTACCGGGACGACGTTCTGACAACAGGCAAAAGACCGGTCATTGAAGGGACATATATCCCCTTCCCCCTTGATCACAAGAGGGTCATCCTGGTAGACGATGTCCTCTTTACCGGGAGGACAATACGGGCCGCCATGGATGCACTTATGGATTTTGGAAGACCCGAACGGATACAGCTTGCCGTCCTTATCGACAGAGGACACAGGGAGTTCCCGATCAGGGCCGATTTCATAGGCGAGACCCTCCCCTCGTCGCTGTGGGGAAATATCAGCGTTAATCTCACGGACAACGGGGGTAGCGACACGGTGGTAATCGAAGAGGGTTGACAGAGTGTAGAGTGTGCCACGGGTACCATGTGCCCACGGGTACAAGGGGGACAGGCATCCACAGGGGCAGCAGGGTGATGTATCCCTGCTCGGCCGGAGACTGGAAGACACCATGAATCTATCGAAAAAAGATATGCTGGAGATACGGGATCTTTCACCCGAAGAGATTGATCTCGTACTCAACACAGCTACCTCCTTCAAGGAGATATCGACCAGGACCATCAAGAAGGTCCCCACTCTCCGAGGGAAAACGGTTGTTACCCTCTTCTTCGAGGCAAGCACCCGGACGAGAACCTCCTTTGAAATCGCGGCAAAGAGACTCAGCGCGGACACGATAAATATCTCCGCATCCACAAGCAGCGTGCTGAAGGGTGAGACACTCATCGACACCGCACGCAACCTGGAATCGATGAATCCGGACATTATAGTAATCCGCCACAGTGCCGCCGGCGCGGCACACATCCTCGCAGGTCTCTTGAAACAATCCATCATCAACGCGGGAGACGGGGCGCACGAACACCCCACCCAGGCCCTCCTCGACATGCTCACCATCCGGGAGAAGAAGGGTTCGATAGAGGGACTCAGGATCGCCATCGTCGGCGACATAACCCACAGCAGAGTGGCACGTTCCAATATTTACGGCCTCACAAAAATGGGCGCGAACGTGGTGGTATGCGGACCGGCAATGATGATACCGAGGGACATAGAGCGGATGGGCGTCGAAGTCTGTTACACCATGAACGATGCCGTGCGGGATGCGGATGTTGTCATGATGCTCCGCATGCAGCTTGAGAGACAGGAAAAGAACCTCTTTCCCTCTCTTCGCGAATACGCACAGCATTTTTCTCTGAACAGCGGCAACATCGGACTGGCAAAGAACGACGTGATCGTCATGCATCCGGGACCGATAAACAGGGGGGTCGAAATCACCCCTGAGATAGCCGACGGGCCGTCTTCCGTTATCCTCGAACAGGTCACCAACGGGGTTGCCGTGAGGATGGCACTTCTCTATCTCTTGTCAGGGGGAACGAAATGAAGCTGTTACTCAAAGGCGGGAGGGTTATAGACCCTTCGCAGGGCATGGATACGATCACGGATATCCTGATAGAAGATGGAAAGATATCCCAGATTAAGAAGGGCATCCCCCTTTCGAAGGCGGAATCAAAAGACACCTTTCAGGCTATTGACCTGAAAGACAAAATCGTTACGCCCGGCCTGATCGACATGCATACCCACCTGCGTGAACCAGGCTTTGAGTACAAGGAGACGGTGAGGACGGGGAGCGAAGCCGCGGTGGCCGGGGGATTTACCTCCATCGCCTGCATGGCGAACACCGATCCGGTCAATGACACCCGTTCCGTAACGGAATTCATACTGAAACAGGCTCACCTTGCCGCACTGGCACAGGTGTACCCCATCGCGGCGATCAGCAAGGGACAGGCCGGAGAGGTCCTCGCGGAATTCGGCGACCTCAAAGGCGCGGGGGCCGTGGCTGTCTCCGATGATGGAAATCCGGTCACAGACAGTGGGCTGATGAGACACGCCCTCGAGTACGCCTCTGCCTTCGATATGCCCGTGATAGTACACTGTGAGGATCAGGGTCTGTCGTCGGGCGGCCTGATGCATGAAGGATTTGTATCCACGCAGCTGGGCCTTCCGGGGATTCCGGCCATCGCTGAAGACATCATGGTGGCGAGGGATATAAACCTTGCCCGTTTCACAGAAACCCGGCTGCACATCGCCCACGTGAGCACGGCCGGCTCCGTCCAGGCCGTTAGAGAGGCCAAGGCCGCGGGGGTGGGCGTGACGGCGGAAACAGCGCCCCATTACTTCACGCTGACCGATGAGGCGCTGAGGGGATTTTCCACAGACTTTAAGATGTACCCGCCTCTGAGAAGCGCGGAGGATGTCGAGGCGATAAAAGCAGGATTGCGCGACGGCACGATCGATGCGATAGCCAGCGATCATGCACCCCACTCATCCGTTGAAAAAGATGTCGAATTCGTGTACGCGGCAAACGGCATTATCGGTCTGGAGACATCCCTCTCCGTCTGCCTGAAGCTGGTGCACGAAGGCACCCTCACCATACAACAACTGATCGAGAAGATGAGTGTAAATCCCGCACGTATACTGAGGATACCGAAAGGTTCACTGGCCCCGGGCGACGATGCCGACATCACCGTTATCGATCTGGATATGGCGTGGACGGTCGACGCGGGCATATTCCGCTCGAAGGGACGCAACTGCCCCTTCCACGGCTGGGACCTCACGGGGAAAGCGATCCTGACCATCGTCGGTGGAGAGATCAAGTACGCAGCTCCCGGGCTGAAGACCTAGATTTCAAAAAGTTCACACTGTCCCTCTTCACAGATTTCACCTTGACAGAGACATATTCCTTGACCCCCTCCCCTGCCGTATCCTGCCGGCAGCGGAGGGGGTCGCTTCTCCATTTCGCCCTTGCCCTGTCTTCTAAGACGTGGTAATAAAAGTTGTTTTAGTTTATCAACAGGTATTTGTCATGGGGCCTTTATCATGAGGAAACAGCGAGAAGAAGAGATACAGCATCTCGGCCAACTCAAGAAGTTGATCCGCCTGAACAGGGAATTCGACATCATCGACCTGTTTTCGGAGCTTCATCCGGCCGATATCGCCGACCTCATCGACAACCTCGGAGAGCAGGAAAAGATCCACCTCTTCTCACTCCACGATGTGGAGAAGGCATCCGACGTTATACCCGAACTGAGCGATGCCTCCAGGGAACAGATCCTTGAGGATATATCGGACAAGAAGCTCACCGAGATCATCGACGAGATGGACTCGGATGACGCCGCGGACGTCATCGCGGAACTGCCCGAAGACCAGGCGAAGGCCGTCCTTGACGGTATAGAGCCCGAGGAATCCGAGGACCTCAAAAACCTCCTGAAATACGAGGAAGACACGGCCGGCGGCATTATGCAGTCGGAACTGGTCTCGGTCTCCTCCGATTCTACGATCAACGGTGCCCTGCACGCGGTTGTTCAGGCCTCGGACGAGATCGAAAACGTATATAACGTATTTGTCGTGGACGGAGACAATGTCCTCATCGGCGCCATCCCGCTCCAGAAGCTGATTACGTCCAAGCGAAACAGTCCCGCCACGGAGGCCATCGACAAGACCATCCCCTCTGTTCAGACAGACGTCGACCAGGAAGAGGTCGCACGGATGTTCGAGAAATATGACCTCGTCTCCCTTCCCGTTGTTGATGCCGGCAACCATCTGCTGGGTCGGATCACGGTGGACGATGTCGTCGACGTCATGGAGGAGGAGACATCAGAGGATATCTACCGCATAGCCGGTCTGAACGAGGATGACAATATCTTCAACGAGCCGCTGGAATCCGTCAAAAAGAGACTCCCCTGGCTGTATCTCAACCTCCTGACGGCCCTCGCCTCGGCGCTGGTAATCGGCTTTTTTGAAAATACCATACAGATGGTCATTGCCCTTGCCGTTTTCATGCCGGTGGTGGCGGCCATCGGCGGAAACGCCGGCAGCCAGACACTGACCCTGATCGTCAGGGGAATGGCACTCGGCGAAGTCACCTTCGAGAATTCACGGAAGGCGCTCTACAAACAGGTTGTCGTGGGGATTGTCAACGGCCTGGCGGTAGGTGTCGTCATCGGCGTCATAGCATATCTCTGGAAGGGAATGCCCGTCCTGGGTCTGGTTCTCGGCCTCGCCATGATAATCAATGTCTTCGTGGGCACCCTGATAGGAACCCTGATCCCGCTGAGTCTGAAATGGATGAAGGCCGATCCTGCTCTGGGTTCACACATCTTCGTGACCGCCTTCACGGACGCATTCGGGTTTCTCTCTTTCCTAGGCCTCGCGACCATCTTTTTAAAATTGCTGGTATGAGAAGACCTCCCCACAAGACACCGGCCTTTGTGCTTCATTTTCTCAACTATGGAGAGGCCGACCGCATCGTTACCCTCTTCACCAGGGAATTCGGCAAGCTCAAGGGAATCGCCAAGGGGGCCCGGCGGAGTAAGAAGCGATTCGCCAACGCCATAGAGCCCTTCTCTCATTCTATGCTTCT